>MSXM01000034.1:0-16381 GCA_002083565.1 Nitrospira sp. ST-bin4
CTGCAACACCGGCTCCTGCGATAATGGAGGCGACAACGATCACGAGCTGTTTGCCAACCGTCAGGTCGAAGCCGAGCGCCTGGGCAAGGAATACCGCCGCCATTGCTTCATAGAGGGTAATGCCGTCGTTGTTGAGATTGGTCCCCACACAGGCGGCGAGCCGCGATGATTGCGCAGACACATTCATACGTTCAAGGCACCGGAGCGTCACGGGGACGGTGGCGAGGCTGCTGTTACAGGAGAGCGCAGTCATGATCGCGTCGGCTCCCTGCCCGACATAGACCTTAGGCGATTTTTTCCCGATGAACCAGGCGATGAGCGGGTAATAGATCAGTGAATGGATGGCGAGTCCGGCCAGCATAGCCACAAGAAAAATCCACAAGACCGAGAAGACGCCGAGACCGGATTTACCGACAACCTGCGCCACGATGCCGAAAACGGCGATGGGAACGATCAGGATGATCCAGCCGAGAATCTTTACCAACCATTCGTAGATCCGCTGGATGGCCTGTACAACCCAGTCGATCGCCCCGCCCGCCTGTGCCGACTTGTTATACAGCGCACGGATGACAACACCAACGACGAGAGCTAGAAGCACCACCCCGATGATGTTGTGGCTGGAGAATGGCTCGGCAATGGTGCGGGGAATATAGGCTGCAAGATCCTGTAGTGGATGGTCGGATGACGTGTACGTCGGAACCGTTTTTGCCTCCGGCACGATATGGAGCAGGTCATCCACGTGGCCGTACCACAGGAGGCCCGGCTGCCAACTGTTCATAATGCTCAACCCGATCGTCATCGCGATCGTGACATTCACGAAGCAAATCGTAAGCAATTTGCCTCCCTGGCGTAAGGGGATGGTCGTCCTGATCAGCGCGTCGATGATCGCAAAGAAGATGAGTGGAATGGCCAGAGTCTTGAGGATAGAGACGACGATCAGGCCGAGTGTTCCCAGTTGCTCATTACGAAGGCCCCCCAGATACGAGTCCTGTCCGAACAACACGCCAAGGAGTCCGCCACAGGTCACAGCGATCAGCACCTGCTGATAGAGCGGCAACCGGATTTTGCCGGTGGGATGGTGTGCCGGCGACTCGTTGACTTCCACAGGGGCGTGCTACTCCAGACACGTGTGACTGCTAAAAGAGATGTCTCAATTTATGGATATGGTGATAACGCAGAGGTAGATAGCACATATCATCGCAATACATTCATGTAGGGATGTCTCTGGTCCCGTCATAGGAGGTGCGGGATTGAAATGAGAATTTCACCACATCGCCGTTCTTGACCGGTGAATCCTCTGAACCGATTCGTTTATTCACCGTGATAAGGGTCTCTCTATCGATAAGAAAACGGCGCAGTCCGCCAAGCCGGTCGAGGTTCGCCTCGATCATCTTTTTCACCGTCGTCGGCTCCGTCAGGCCGACCTCAAGTTCACTCTCCCCGACCGCATCGCGCAATGTATTACCGAGCACCAGAATGGTCACCATGAATCCTCATCCCTCAAGAGCGTATCGCGTATGGCTGATGGCAAGAATCAAGAATGGATGGATCGAGCAACCGGATTACTCTTTGTCCGTGCCATGAGCCATTCGCCATCAGCTCTTGTCAGCAGCTTCGTAGGCCTCGTGCAAGAGCTGTGCGACATGTTTGACTTCCACCCGATCGCGCAAGCCATTTTTCAGCTGAATCATGCAGGCCGGACAACTCGTCGCCACCACGTCTGCGCTTGACTGCTCGACCGCGCGCGCCTTCCGTTTGAAGATGTTCTGCGCAGTCTCATAATCTTTCACAATGAACGTCCCTGCACCGCCGGCGCAGCGATCGGCGTCTGGCATTTCGGCAAAATTGACGCCCGGCAATGACGACAAGACCTTGCGCGGCTCCTTGGTCACTCCGGCAGCCCGCAGATGACAGGATGAATGGTACGTGACGCATTTCGTTCTTCCTGCAGTTTTCCCCATTGGAGGCTGCTGCGAGGACCGCGCGGCAAACTCAGTGATATGCACCACCTTTTTAGCCAGTTGTTCCGCCTGTTGACGCTCGTCCCCTTCCCCCTCGGCAAACAGCGTGGAATAGTCCTTGAGCATCAGCGTGCAGGAGGCGCAGCCGGTGACAACCGTCTCGTACGGCGCCAGCGACTGGAGATTGAACCGCGCTCCCTCCCGCACCAGATCTTGATGCCCGTAGGTTTGAATCGGCGTCCCGGAGCAGCGCTGCGGAGGCAGTGCCGGTTCAACGCCGTGCTTCCGCAACACGCCGATCACCGCATCGCCGACACCGTCATCGAAATAGTTCGCTGCACAGCCATGAAAATAAGCCACTCCGTTCGGCTGTGGCTGATTCGAACCGGTCGGGATCAATCCCGTATAGCGCTCCCGCAAGTGCTTCACCGCCAGTTTCGGCAATAACAACTCGTGCGGCAATCGAGCCGTCGAAGCCAGTACTGCCATAACCGGTCTGGTCACTTTCTCGATGATCCATCTGATCCATGGGCGATCCCACAGCTGCTGTGTTTTACCGAGCCGTCGCAGCAGCGAATCAAATCCTGTTCCATTGGCTTGCCATTTGAAAATCCAACCGGCCAGGCGATTGGGATGTTCTGCCCGTTTTTTCAAAATAAGCTCGGATACGTCCACGCCGGCCGGACAAATCGTCCGGCAGGATTTGCAATTGAGGCAGGATTCCACAACCCGCTTGGAATTCAGGTAGCTGTAATCCTTGGCCGTCACGATCTCGAACCAGCCCCGCGCACTCATGTCTTCCGATTGGAAGACATCGTAGACCGGGCAGACTGAATTGCACTTGGCACAGGTCGCGCAGGACTTAGAGAGCCTTGTATAGTCGATATGGTCGGTAAAGGGCCGGTCGCTGAGCTTAATGCCCGGATTCAGGATATTGGCGGGATCGAAGGCCTTTTTCACTTGGACAAAAAGGTTATAGAGTTCCTCCCCGAACATCTTTTTCACATACTCGGCCCGGATACGGCCGTCGCCATGTTCACCGCAAATCGACCCGTCGAATCGATCCAAGACCACCGAATGAATCTCATGATATGCTTGAACCATCTTCTCAAAGTCACTGGTATCATTTACATTCAATAGTGGAACAATGTGGGCGTTTCCGTTTCCGATGTGGCCGAAAATTGCCACGGGGACCCGCTGCTCCTTGAAGAACTCCTCTAGATACTGGATCAAATCGCTGATCCGCTCGGCGCGCACGACCACATCGTCCACAAAATTAATCGGTTTCTTCTGCGGATCGAATCGATAGAGGGTCGGGTACAGCGCTTTTCTGGCTTTCCAAAGTTGTTCCCGCTGTTCGGGGTCGAAGGCCAGAGTCAGCTCCGACGCAAGCGTGAAGGAACGGCAGATGGCCGCCATCTGTTCTGCCCGCTCATGAAGATCCACCTCAAAGGAATCGGCCTCTAATTCAATCAGTAATGTCGCCGCCGCGTCAGCCGGCACGCCATGCTTGGCCCGCCCGATCAGATTGAGTGTGTTGGCATCCATTACTTCCAAGGCGCTCGGCGCCAGCGCGAGCAGGCGCGGCACTGCTTCGCCGACCTCCTGGAGATGACGAAGGTGAATGAGTGCGGTCAATGTAGCCTTCGGCTTCTCGACAAGTGACAACCTGGCTTCACTCACGACACCCAAGGTCCCCTCGCTACCCACCAGCAATTTGGGTAGATCGAACCGCCCCTCCGCCAGCCCATCGGCAAGACCAAAGAGGTTATAACCGCTGCTGTTCTTGCTCACGCTCGGCTTCCTGGCCTGGATTAGATCCGCATGGGTTTGCACCAAGACAAAAATCTCGCGTAGCGCCGGGATCATCGAGAGCAGGCGTTCAAATGCCGAATCATCCAGTCCGTAGGATTGCGCGTCCAGCCATGTCCCGGAGGCCAGCCACATCCTCATCCGCTGCACATTGTCCCTTACCGCTCCATACCGCAATGTATGTGGCCCGGACGAATTGTTCGCCAGCATGCCGCCGAGTTTGCACATATCGCCGCTGGAAGGGTCCGGTCCGAACATCAATCCGTCGCGCGCCAACTGTTTATTCAATTCGGCAAGGACCATCCCCGGCTGGACACGCGCCCATTTCTCCTCACGGTTGAGCTCAAGCATTCTATTGAGCCGTGAGACATCCAGGATGATCCCCGACCCAATGGCAGAACCTGTCAGATTCGTGCCGGCGGCTCTCGGTGTCAGAGGAATACCCCGTGCCACCGCATATTCGATCGTACTGGCGATATCCTCTTCGGACTCGACCAATACGACCGCCTTGGGCATCATCCGATAGATACTGGCATCGACGGCATAGGCCGTGAGGGTAGGACCATCGTCTTTGACTTTCGACGAGCCAAGTCGAGCCCTGAGGTCTGTCGCGATAGCGTGAGATCGTTCCGGAAGGATGAGGGTTGGCGCAGTCATAGGAATATAAACATCGTGGCGCATTCTAGCAGGATGCCGAAAACATCCGCCAGCGGCGTGTTTGAATGCCGTGACTAGTGGTCGATCACACCGTGTTAAGAGAATCGGACCTGGCTCTCCTCAGGCAGCCACTTCCCCGCACAACATTTCCGCCTGCGTCAGACCGCGTCCCCTTAGTACGATGCACTCCTCTCGACGGCGGGTTCGCCCATGGTGATGTCCAGCTCGTATAGCATCTGGTAGCCCGCGCTTTGAGCTAGCCGATGGCGATGTCTTCGACGACGGATTCAATCAGCGCAGCTATCATTCCCTCTGAAGGCGATCTAGCTCAGCGCGGAGTTTAGGAGCGATACGCTCATAGATCAGCGACAGCTTCTGCCCAAGCCACTGGTAGACCTCGGGCCAAGACGACTCGTTCCGTAACTCGACGACAGGTAGGTCGATAAACATTCGCCCCCGCTGGCGGCCTTCCACTTGGTCGAATCCCCAGACTGTGTTGACTAGTTCGTTGTATGCATCCGGGGTAGCACGAATTCCCTCCCATAGAGGAAATGATCCCTCGCGCCAAAACCAGACATCGATACCAGCTTTGCCTTGGCGGAGCCCTAGTCGAAGTTCGATACCTATATGCCTTATGCCGGACGGCACCCGGATGGTCCAGCTAGGGCGGGCCTCGAAGTCTGGAAGCTCAGGATGTTCAGCGACCAAGTAGTCACTTAAACCAGCCCAGAAACGCCGACGAAGTTCGTATCGTCCCGGGCCCTCGTCATCATTTCCGGTTTCGTCTTTCGGTCTAATAACCTGTTCTTTTGGACCGATCCAAATGCGGACTGCATCTTTTGCCAGAGACTCGCCTCGTTCCCGAATCTCATTTTTGCCCCAGCGCTCATAGCCTACGAGTTCACGGGTTAGCACGATGTTGCTTTGAGCATATCGCGCTCGCTTAGTTTTGAAGGGATGGTTCCAGAGTTCTTGGTTGTACGCGCTTAACGTCAGGTTGCCGGGACGGTGTAGCCAATCCGTATGAATGCCCTCGGCATCGTCCCCCAATGCTTCAAGCCAAGCCGGATTGAGCGTTTGTGGCATCACATGCTCGACCTGCGCTGTCTGCAGGTTCGCTGGCTCCTTGTGGCCTCGCGCACGTTCAAGTGTTTCCAGCACTTCGCGTGTGTAGCCGCGTTGGTACAGCGGGAACTCGACGAACATCGTTTCGAACATGTGGTCGTCTGGCCAGCCGCGGTCGAGCAGATAGGCCTCCAAGGTTTGGGCCGAATCACCCTCGTCTTTTGCCAGCGCACGCACGAACATCTGCCCGTAGCCGCGCGAACTCTCGCCACAGACAAAGCGCCGCAAGATAAAACCGCGCAGCATTTCAGTGCATTGTGCGAGCTGGGTGGAATCGATCGCGCCAATAGCGCGCTTGTCGAACAGCGCCAGGAGTAACGGATATGTGGTCGAGCTTTCAAGCACGTTCAGACCGGCCAGCGCACGGGTCACCTGCTCGCTCTCATCCGCCTCCTGGCTTGATATAACCGCATAGTACCGCACGTACGCCGTCAACGAGCCTGCCAGCGTCTTCGGCGAAAAACCTGTTGCCTCGTAGCGTGACTCAAAGCTCGTGAACGTGTCTTTGGGCGGCACGTAGCGTCCTCCAGACATCAGGTAGTCGCGAAAGAAATGCGAGAATCGTTCCTCGTCCAGCGTGCCATCAGCCCGCGCGAAACGGTCTTCCAGTGGCCCCCAGAGAATGCGGTCAAATTCCTCCTGCTCATCCGGCGCGACGTGCATAAATACGAAGTTGCGGATCAAGTCCGAAGCTCCGAGCGGCACGCCGGTGCTGTTGAGACTCTTGAAGATGTTGTATGCGTTCTCCGTTTCGAGAGTCGCGCACATGAATTCGAAGCGCTGGCATACCGTGTCGAATACAAACCGCAACCGTTCCGGCGCATCGACCACGAAGTTTGAAAGCTGTTCTTCGAAATAAGCGAGCGCGTCGGCCATGCGCCCAGTGGCTTTACCGTTGCCTGTCACGAGTGACAAATAGCTATCGTGATCCCGTTCCTTCGGCAACAGCCGATAGTGATGCTCACCCTTCTTCAACGGATGGACGAGGTAGTATTGGTGAATCTCATCTGCCAAATCCGGTTGACCAACTTGGCGCGCGATATTCCGAATCGCGACCAGAAGAACCGACGATGTGGTTAATCGCTGTTGACCATCAATAAGGTGAAACGTCGTGTGCTGTCCCGGTTGCGGCAGACCGGGGACGAACACCAGAAAGCCCATGAAGTGATTGCCTCGTTTGTCCGGACTCTGAATTTCAGTAAGGCTGCCCCAAAGCTTGGCCCACTGCGGTGTTTCCCACCGGTAGTTACGCTGGAAGACCGGAATCACGTACTGGCTCGGCGAGTAGAGGATCTGACCGAGGGTTTGAATTGACGGTTTCATGTGCCATACCCCTCATCACTTGGTTCAGTACTCGAACTACCCACTTCGGAGACTGTAAGCTCAGGTGGCTTTATGAAACCAACGTCGTTCGCAGCCATGATCTCAAAAGCATCCTCGTCCCTGTAGGGACTTACGAACTTCCCTTCACGGGCAAGCTCGTACAGCAACAACCAATACTGGTCGAGCTCATAAAGATCAGATGGATCAAGCCCAGCCACGAAGGAAAGCACACGCGATTGATGAAGCCGGTCACCAGAGAGGTATAGGAGAAGGAGTGAAACGCAGTCACGTGAAGCCAGGATCTCATCAGCGCAAGCGGCTTCAACGGTAATGCCATACTTGTTTAGATAGTACAGAGCCCACGCGACTGCGTCGGAGCGGCGTAGCCGCGCATGCTCCAAGGCAAGTTGCCGGAGCTCACTTACGTAGAGAAACTTGCCGGAAAACATCGTTGAGTCAAAGAGCTTCTCTATCAGCGGCAGTAAAACCGGTTGATGAAAAGACAAGGTCAACGTGTACCGGAGCACATCGACGTCTGCCATGAACCCGAATTTTCGACTGATCAAGCTCTTGACGGCGTACTTCAATACACTGCCATCTGGTGTCTGCTGCGCAAGCCTGACCGCGAGGTTCAGGTAGTTGATCGCGTCGGACGCCGACACCACCGCGCCCTTAGGCAAGGCAAGTGATAACTCTGACACCCAGCCAGCTGCCAGCGCATGGGGCAAAGGAATAATCTCGGTCTTGCGGATGTTTAGAAGAAGCTTATACTTGGCAAGTTCTTCGGCCAATCGCCGCACGAATCTCTGAGCCTTCTCTTCCGTCTCGCAATACGCAGTGTAATCATCGATGAATCGCGTATAGACAAACTCGCCGCACAACGTTTCATCGACACGCGCAAGAACTACCTCTGACAAGATGTTTGAAGTGGCAGGCCCTATAGCAACGCCCTGGGTTTCACCCCTCCTAAGCAACCGCACCTTCTCGTCAAGTTGATTGAACCACTCTGTCTTGTATTTGGGCGGTTTGTGTTTCTTCGCATAATCGAACCCTACGGCGGCCCATGGTATCGCGTGTGAATAGACACTTGGAAAGCAGTTCGAGATGTCCGTGCGCACCATGAAGCGCCGACCAAAGGCGCTGCGTACTTTGCGCTTTGTCTTCTCGTAGGACTTCTCATAGTCCATGATGATTATCCGACCGTCGCTGTGCCCAAGTGGTCGTATTCCGCTAATCTTGTTCTTGGCGATATAATCCAACTTGTCCCAATGCTCATGAATGCACAGCGACAGGTGCGCGTATGCGGTAGGATGGGGAATAGAGCAACCGCGGGAAACCCCGTTGAAACGCGTGAGCTTATATTCGACAGCATCGTAACCCTGATAGCCATCAACCTTGCGGGGCTTTCCTGCAATGAGCTTCTTCGCGACATCAGGTGTGAATGCAACGGATGTGAAGATCGGGGGCATCTCCTCTTTAGCCTTCTTCTGTGTCGGGAAGAAATTGTGCTGTAGCAGTGCACTCAACACGAAGTCCTTGTCCACGCTCACGTCGCCACCTCGACAAACCGTCCTGCGTTCTTCATCCGCAGTTCACCGGAGATGAGTTTGGGCAGCAGCGTGTCGTGCAGAGAGACAAGCGGGCGGGACTCCTCTACCGCCCTTCCGGCCAAGGCAAAGAGCGACGCATTCACTTGATGAGAATTCAGGTCTATCTGATCGCCAGCCACCGCTTCAACCAGCTTTTTGAGGCTGTCCGAGGGACACCGCTTGGGAAATTCATACGCGAAGTATTTGGCGAGATATGCGGTAATCATGGGCCGCTGAAGAATACCCGTTTCCCTAACGGAAATCACCCTGTCGAATGGAGTCCCTACAATCTACTGACGAGAGTAGGAGCGCACGTCGGCATGGCTTGACTTTGTATTGGCCAATCCCTAGGCTCCGCCCTCATTCATGCCACAGGCAACCATGCGACTCCATGCCCGAATGGAATACAGGATCCCGCGATGCCCTCGACGATTTATGTGACTCGCTTACTGCCGGAACCAGTGATGGCCGCTCTGCGCGAACGCTATCGGCTGGTCTCCGAACCGACGGAAGGCCACATTCCCACGGATGAGGAGCTCCGGGCCGGATTTGCGCAGGCAGAGGCGGTCATCTGCACGCTTGCCGATCGCATTGATGCGGCTCTGCTCTCCAGCGCACCACATCTGAAAATCGTGGCCAACTACGCGGTGGGCTACAACAATATCGATCTTGCCGCCGCCCAGGCGCGTGGCATCGTCGTCACCAACACGCCCGATGTCCTCACTGCCGCCACTGCCGATTTAACCTGGGCCTTGCTGTTCGCGGTCGCCCGGCGAGTGGTGGAAGGAGACCGTTGGGTGCGCACCGGCACATGGCCGGGCTGGGCGCCGACGCAAATGCTGGGGCACGATGTGTCAGATAAGACGCTCGGCATCATCGGCATGGGACGGATCGGCCAAGCCGTCGCGCAGCGAGCCCAGGGATTTCGCATGACGGTGGTGTATGCGAGCCGCCGGCCGGTCACAGCCCCTGCTGGCGTTGCCTGGAACCGTCACTCACTCGATGAGGTACTCAGGCGATCGGATTTCCTGTCGCTCCATGTCCCGCTCACGGAGACGACCTCTCATCTGATCAGTTCCCGTGAGCTGAGCCTGATGAAGCCTACCGCCATTCTGCTCAATACATCTCGTGGTTCTGTGATCGACGAAGCAGCGCTCGTGTCAGCACTTCAACGTGGAACAATTGCGGGAGCAGGCCTGGATGTTTACGAGCATGAGCCTGCGATTCACCCTGAACTGGTAGCGATGCACAATGTCGTGCTCCTGCCACATCTTGGCTCGGCAACGCAGGAGACCCGCATTCGGATGGGGCACGTCTGCCTCGACAATATTGCAGCAGTGCTAGGTGGAAGAGCGGCGCCGAATCAGGTTCGATCCGGCTAGCTCGCAAGACGGAACGAGGCGGTTCGGGACTGGCTCCGACTCTTGATTGCCGCAAGCCTTGTCGGCACATCGTGAAAGGAAGGAATGGACTGAAACGTCACCGTCGCCTTTGTCCACTCCTCCGCGGCCTCATAGAGCAGCCCTAATTCATAACGAAGAGCTTGGCCTTTCGCCCCTTGAGCGCGAGAGTCTGACAGTACTGATTCTAGCCCTTGGATTGCCTGGAGGACATGGCCTTCCTCCTTGTAACACAGCGCCAGCATCAGGTGAGAATCGAGACAGAATGTGTCCCCTGTCCGTGCGATCTCGAATTCTTCCCTCGCCTCCGGGTAGAGCGCCATATTCTTATACGCGACACCCAAAGTGAAATGTGCTTCATAATCGGGCATCGGAGTTGCCGGGAGCGTCGATACGACGGCAATAGGTTGTTGACCATCTGCGTTCTTTCCAGCCGTCACGTGCTCCGCCTCGAGCTGTCGAGCCTCCGCACCCTGAGTACCGTCGCCGTCCACCTCGGCATTCATCTGCACTGAAGCAGCATCCGTTGAAGGCGGATGTACAAACACACTCGTCGCATCCGGCTCAGCCCCTTCCAATGAAAAATTTAGTGTTTGCTCGGGCTGAGGTTGTGAGTGCACCGGCCTGAAATCATCTGGTTCCGCGCCTTCAATCGAAAATGCGCTTGATCCACTTGATGCAGATTCCTGCGCCGACGATTCGGCTGCAGCGATAGACGTTCCATTCATTTTTGCCGCCAGGGAAGCGACCAATTCCGGATCCGGACTGAGCAACCGGACTTTTTCAAATAGCTCTTCATGCAAACCTTCCATGCCAGGCTCAGGATGCACCAGTAACAGTTCGACGGCTCTGGCATATTGCTGAGCAGCCGCGGCATGGTTATTTTGCCGCTCGCACAACTCTCCATTCAGCTCCAGCAGCGGCACGGAGTCCGGTTGTGCCGACAGGAATTCTTTGATCAAGGTTTCGGCAAGAGGAAGATCTTGCGCGCGCAGAGCCTCTCCGGCCAAAAATCGGTACTCGCCCAACGCCACCTGGAGATCACCTCGCTGTAAATGAAGTCGTGCGAGCAATTGACAGACTTGAGGGTTACCTGGTTCTCTGGAAAGTATTTGGTTTAAAATCGCTTCTGCCCCGGCATACTGTTTCTCCTCCATCCTCCGTATGGCTTCGTCGAGAGGACCGAGTGGCGGTGATGATGTGGTTTTTGCGGAATCGGCAGTCCCAGGCTTCACAGCCTTGATCGAAATCGTTCCTCCTTTCTTCACGCCCTCAACAAACTGTGCCGCTTCATTGTTCTTCGGATCGATTCTGAGCACGGAAAGATAGGCATCCTTCGCCTCCTCATGACGACCCTGCATCGAACGTTCACGGCCCAGCTGAAGATATACCTCCGTGGCTTCATCCTGCCGGTTGTCCTGGAGGCAGAGTTCGGCAATGCGCTGCTGCGCGCTCAAATTAGAGGGGTCAAGACTGACGATTTTCTGGTAGAGCACCAGCGCATCTTTCGGTTTGCGCTCCTTAATCAACTGCTTAGCCAGCGTAAGATAGTCCTGCACGGCATTGCTGACGAGACCACGCTCTCCGTTGAGATCCCCAAGATGGCGATAGACTTCGTACTTGGTCGGATCGCACTTGAGCACCTTCTTGTAGGTCGCGATAGCCTTGACAGTGGCTCCTTCTGCCTTGAAGAGTTTCGCAGCCTGAAAAAATGCGGCGCTCGCTTCTGATACCGCATTTCGTTTCAAATACAAATCCCCTATGGAATTAGGGATACTGCCGTCAGTGGGAGCTTCCGCTGCCAGCTTTTTCCATTCGGCGATAGCCTCCGTAATCTGGCCTTTTGAAGCCAGCAGCTGAGCCTGCTGAAGTATCTTGCTACGATCCAGAGGCAAGACAAGTCCCCCTTCCCAAGAATAGGCAAACGCTAACAGTATCAAGAGGTTTTGTCGAGAAAATGGAGGAATCAGGCGGCAGATCTGCTATGAGAACAGAATGGGCCTGTCCGCTCAGAAAAGACAGGCCCATTCGTCAGGAGGCACTCTGGTGCCTGTTTATGAGGCGGCGATGGCTGATTTCAATACATTGGCCGCTTGAGGCCCTTTCGCTCCCTGCACAATTTCAAACTCAACATTTTCGCCTTCTTTTAAAGTCTTAAACCCATCCCCCTGTAAAGCAGAATAGTGGACAAAGACATCTTCGCCGCTATCAAGCCGGATAAACCCAAACCCTTTCCGATCGTTGAACCACTTCACTGTTCCCTTTGTCTTCACAACACTCCTCCTTTCCTAATGGCCATGGGCAACGAGCCCCCTAGCCACGAAACCGCGGTTGAGACACGACTGGGTAATAGAAGTCGAACCTGGCGGGTAGAATCGACGGGCACCTGCACAAGTGTTGCATCGCTCACGGGACCCATCATGTGGAGGAAAACCGCGCTGCATGTACCATAGCGCTCATACACTGTCAAGCGATTCTTTTACAAACAAGATTCATGCGCGAGGTTTACAAGCAGGCGGGACTCCCCTATAGTGTTCGTGTCACCGCCACCTAAGAGCCCTGTGATCCTACGAACTCTGCTTGATCGCTACATTTTCACCGAACTGCTCTCCCCGTTCGGTCTGAGTCTTGGTGCGCTCTGTTTCGTCATGCTGACGAGAGAATTGCTGCGTCTCGTCGAATTACTGGTGTCCAAAGGCGTCGGCTTATGGTCGGTCTTGAAGGTCATCGCCATGCTGTTGCCATCCGGCTTGGTATTGACCCTTCCAATCGCCGGACTCATCGCATCCATTACCGCCTTCGGCCGTTTATCCTACGATAAGGAACTCGTGGCGATGCGGGCTGCAGGGCTAAGTCTCTTCCGCCTGTCTCAACCGGTCTTCCTCTTCGCCCTGACAGTCTTCGGTCTCACACTAGTCCTCTCCCAGTGGGGACAACCTTGGAGCTCATTAAATCTTAAGAAGGTTGCGCTTAATTTGCTCAAGGATCAGCTTGTTCTCGCGCTGGAGCGCGGTACCTTTAACGAACCGATTCCGCACATGGTGATTTATGTTCCCGATGCCGTCGACGGCCGGTCCACGAAAGGCATTTTTGTATCGGATGAGCGGACCGCCAAGGAACCGCGCATCATTGTGGCGGAGGACTATCAGGTGTTCATGGATCAGGCGAACAACCAGGTTGCCCTGCGCCTTGTCAATGGCGTCATCCATACCCGTCCGGATCAGGTCGATCAATACCGTCTCGTGTCCTTTGCGAGCTACGAGATCAAATTGAGCTTGAGCCAGAGCAGCTACGCAGCCGCCGAAGAGCGCCCGACCTACGACCAGATTATGGCGATGATCCGGCAAGGCGGGGAGAAGGACTCAACCGGCCTGCGTCGCTTGATGGAGTACTACAAAGATCTCGCCTTTCCAACCGCTTCACTGGTGTTTTGCCTTTTGGGCGTGCCTGTTGGGATTGTCTCCAAACGGTCGGGTCGGGTCGGCGGATTCGCCGTCGGCGTCTTGATCATCATTGTGTTCTATGTCTTGAATGTCGCCTGTGATTTTCTGGTGACGACCATGCTCATTAGCCCCTTCGTCGGAGCCTGGATGCCCAACATCGTCTTCATTGTTGCAACGATCATCCTCTTCATGAAAATGAGCCGCCAATAGCCGTATGACCATTCTCTTCCGCTATATCCTTCGTGAATACGCCAAGATCTTTCTGATGTGCTTTGCCGGCTTGGTCACCATTTACATGGTGATCGATTTTTTCGAAAAAGTCCGACGGCTTCTTCGCTACGATTCTGGCGTGCTTCCGATGCTCGCCTACTTCGCGCTCAAAATTCCTGCCATCTCATTTCAAGTCGTGCCGTTCGCTGTCTTAGTGGCCACGCTCCTGACCCTTGGGTTGCTCGCTCGCAGCAATGAAATCACCGCCCTCCGTAGCTGCGGCATCAGCCTGCTCTGGGTCACCTCACCGTTTCTCTTATTTGCCGGCGGGCTCGCTGTGGTACTCCTGGCATTCAGCTCGGCGATCATTCCACTCGCATCGGAAAAGGCTGAAGAGATCCGACTCATCCAGATCGAAAAAAAGCCGATTCCATTGACTGTCCAAGCTCCTCAGCCATGGGCCCGCATCGACGCAGATGCTCTCATGCGCGTCAGCACGATTGACGTCGGGGGAAAAACGCTTCGCGGCGTGCGTCTGTTCTATTTTGACCAGGCTTTTCACCTTAACCGAGTCATCGAGGCCGCAGAAGCGCAGTATGCGGCCTCCGGTTGGGTGCTGCTGAATGGGAATCGCCGGGAGTTTGCGCCTGACCACACCGTAGACCTGACCCTCTTTACCGACCAGCCGGCGGACATTCCACTGATCCCGGACGACTTCTCCACATCACTGGCCGGCAATTCTGAAACAATGACGTTTCGAGAAATCCGAAACTACCTGGGACGGTTTCAACACAAAGAGGTGTCCTTCTCCAGGCTACTGACTGATTACTACGGCCGGATCGCGTTTCCATTCGTGACGATCATCATGGTCCTGGTCGGTATTGCGCTGGGTTTACGGCGGAGCGGGGTACGCGGAGGAAGCATGGCCATGGGGATCGGGCAGGCGTTCATCGTCGGATTCTGCTACTGGACGACTCATTCCATCGCGATTGCGCTGGGCCGTGGAGGAGCGTTGACGCCCATGCTTGCCGGCTGGATGGCCAATATCCTCTTTGCCAGCTTTGGGCTCTACCTCTTGCTTAAAGTCCGACATTGAAAAACCTCCCGAAAACCCCCAATCACCAGTTGACTGCTTTCGCTTCTTCCGGTAAGTAAAGAGAGCCCCTGAGCTGTACCAAGGAGACTACGGCATGAATTCACGCGTCGTTATTACCGGTCTTGGAGTGGTGTCTTCCATTGGAATCGGTGTCAGCGAATTTTGGAAGACGGCTCTCACCGGACGCTCAGGTGTTTCTGCCATCCCCTCACTCGATCCGTTTCCTCTAACGGAGTATCGATCGCAGGTTGCCGGACAAGTGCATAATTTTTCTCCTGAGCAATACCTCCCGACAAGCCAAAGCAACCGTGTCGATCGCTATGCCCAATTTGCCCTGGTGGCCACAAAGGAAGCCATCGCCGATGCCGCATTGGTGATGGCAAAAGAAGCGCCTCATCGCGTCGGCGTCATTGTAGGAGCCGGCATGGGAGGCATGGTCATGGGTGAGCGGGAGATTACTCAGCTCTTCAAAACCCATAGGCCGAACCGAGTGCACCCGAATTTCATACCGACGATCACGCTTAACTCTGCCTCCGGAATCGTCGCGATGGCGCACGGCGCGAAGGGACCGAACCTCACGATCTCGACAGCCTGCTCATCCAGCGCTCATGCCCTGGGCCAGGCCCTTCAGTGCATTCGCACCGGACAGGCCGATGTGGTAATTGCCGTGGGAGCCGATGCCAGTATCACTCCATTGGTCTTTGCCGGGTTTTGTTCCTTGCGGGCCCTTTCCAGTGAGTTCAACGATAGGCCGGAACAGGCCTCGCGTCCATTTGACAGACACCGGGACGGATTCGTCATGGGCGAAGGGGCCGGAGCATTGATCGTCGAATCACTGGCCCACGCCAAGAAACGGAAGGCGAGAATTTACGCAGAGCTGGCTGGATACGCCGCGACCAGCGAAGCCTATCACATGGTCATTCCGCGAGAGGACGGCGAAGAAGTCGCCATCACTATGAAGCTGGCCCTCAACTCGGCAGGTATGACGCCGGCTCAGGTGGATTATATCAATGCCCACGCCACATCCACCTCGATCGGCGACGCAGTGGAAGTAAAAGCGATTAAGCACCTGTTCAAGAGCCGCGCAGACAAAATTGCCATCAGCGCGACCAAGTCGCTGATCGGCCATACCTTGGGTGCCGCCGGCGCCCTTGGAGCCATCGCTTCGACGTTGACCATTCATACGGGACAGATCCATCCGACCGCGAACTATGATGATCCTGATCCGGCCTGCCGCCTGGAAGGAATCAGCCGTTCCCTCCAGGAGCGGAAGGTACGCACCGCCCTTGTAAACTCGTTCGGATTTGGGAGCAACAACGCCACCGTGGTCCTGAAAAAGTTCGTCGCATGAGTATGATGCGCCGCTTGTTCAGTTGTCTCCATAGAATTAGAATTCTCCAGCGCACGCCGTGGGAACCTCACCACGGGGATAGGAATGTTTTGAGCTTGTCCCACAGCTTGCTGTCGGGATTATCATTTTCATGAAGGAGCATCCACGATGACCGATGTTACGGTTGCCACTCAGATCATTCAATCGCTTGCCACCTATCTGAAACGAGCCCCCTCTTCCATTACGGAATCGCATCACCTGCGAGACGATCTGGGGCTTGATTCCGTCGCGGTCATTGAGTTGCTGTTTGAAATTGAAGACCGATTCAAGATCCAGATACCGGACCAAGACCTTCCAGGGCTCAGCACGGTCGGGTCAGTAGCGGCTTACGTCCAACAACGGCTCTCAGCCCCGAGCAGCGCATCGGCCAAAGCT
>MSXM01000034.1:16426-38101 GCA_002083565.1 Nitrospira sp. ST-bin4
ACACCTGTTTCCAAGAAAGCCCCTGCCTCAAAGAAAAAGCCTGCTCCGAAAAAAGTCTCCACCCCGAAGAAAAAGAAAAGGTAACGAACTGATGTCCATCCCACAGCTACCGAGTCCCCTGACCCTGGCGCAGATTCATCAGGTCGTCGGCGGCACGATTCATGGCACTGACCAAACACAGGTGTTCGAACTGGCCGGCCTGGGGGAATCGACTCCCCGCTCCTTGTCGTTTGTTGCCAACGACAAAGCATTGAATGCCGCTGTAAATCTCCAGGCAGCTGCTTTGCTCGTCCATCGGCACCTGCCGGAACTTGCCATTCCGCAGATTGTAGTCGGCCACCCCTTGATGGCATTCGCCCAGGTAGCTCAGCGATTCTGTGTTCGTCCTGCCGTTCCTCGCGGCATCGCTGAAAACATCACTCGCGGAACCGATGTCAAAATCGGAGCCGACCCTTCGATTTGGCCGTTTGTGACACTCGGCGACCGTGTGAGCATCGGAGCGCGGGTTACCCTATACCCTGGTGTATTTGTGGGGTCAGACTCGAAAATCGGAGATGATTGTATCCTGTACCCGAATGTCGTCGTACGGGAAGGCTGCTCACTCGGCGCCCGAGTGATCGTCCATAGCGGAACCGTGATCGGCGCAGACGGGTTCGGATACGTCCCGCATCAAGGGCGCCACCACAAAATCCCGCAGCTTGGCGGAGTCCTCATCGAAGACGATGTCGAATTGGGCGCCAATGTCACCGTTGATCGCGCCACGCTCGGATCTACACATATCAAGCAAGGCACCAAGGTCGACAATCTGGTTCAGATCGCTCATAACGTCACGGTGGGAGCACACTGCATTCTCGTTGCTCAAGTCGGTATCGCCGGCAGCACCACGATCGGCCATCATGTCGTCATCGGCGGACAAGCGGGCCTTTCAGACCATATTCAGATTGGCGACCAAGTCATGATTGCCGCCAAATCGGGAGTGCATCGAAGCATTGAATCGAACCAGATTGTCGGAGGATCCCCGGCATTACCGCGGGATCGGGCCTTGCGGGTTCAAGGGGTCATTCACCATCTGCCTGAGTTGCACAAGCTTGTGCAAGACCTCGAGCAGCGGATCGAGACCCTGGAGAAACAATCGAAGCCAAGGTCGCCACGCACTGGAACGACACGTCCTAGAAAGAAATAGCCCCGCGTAACCCTACTTGATGACGCTCCGCCAAAAGAATAACTTCGCCCAATAGAACCCGGCCCACGGGATCATCACCGCAGGGACAGTATTCACCTGCCCATAAAGAGCTGCCACCACGGCGCTTCCCAGAAGGGCCCCTATGCCCGCAAGATACGCGAGAGGAAGCAGGGGACGCCCAGGATGGTGGATTTCCGGAACCTGTACGTCTTTCTTGGTTAGTGCTCTCTGAGTGGTCGGCCCCCGCCGCATCCGTGCCGCCAGGGCATCGGGAAACTGTCTGAATAAATACAAGTGGTACTGAGTCTGCGCCGTGCCGATCAGCACGCCCAACGCCATCAAGCCGGAACTGTAGTAAAACGTATCCCAGGTATAGCTCTCCGATGCGATCAGCTGATATCCGAGCCCTATGACTCCAACGACCAGACAAAACATCCCCACTAAACCGGATGGCATTAAGATGTAGGTCTTCACATACTCGCGCGCCTGCTTCGCAACTTCTTCAGGGTGCTGAATCGTAACAAGTTTTGGCACCGACGCCTACCCTCCTTACAAACCGACAAGCTAATCCGACACGGCATTAACACGATCTGAGCATTAACTGCAAGGCACTCCACCAGAAGCAGTAGGTAATTTGAGTAATTTCTTCTGACTATTTATTTATTTTTCCTTCGCCTATCCACAAAGTCTGTGTGTGATATGTGGATATCCATGTGGATGGACCACGCCTGTCCTGTCGCCATGCAACATCGAGCACGATGCCATTTTATTGGGCACAAAGTTCTGATACTTCTTCGGAAGTTATGACGAGATGTGTGTGCAGCACTATGGACTACAACCCATGGTGCTACGCGGCCACATCACTAAAATGGGTAGAACAAGCGATGGCGAAAGGCCACCGTGTCATCGGCTCAATTCACACAGGAAGGATTTTTTCGATGGATGTCCGTTCAAGACGACCGAGAGTAACCCACTGCTCGGCCATAGGAATCAAAGTCTGAACCCGCTCTTCCATGGCCTGTAATCGTTGCGGTAACGCGTCGACCTTTCGATAGGCCGTGCTTGCGAGAAAGAACCGCAATCCTTGGAGAAACATTGTAATCGTGACCGCATCGACCGTCTTGGCGGATTGATGCAACGCATCCACATGAACGAGGATCGGGTCTAACTGGGAGACGGTGACAAAATCCAGATTGCCATGTTCCCGCAGCTGAACTATATGTTCTGTCATGGCAGGCACTCGCTCGTGCAGCTCACGGAGAAACTCTTCGTCCAATCGATCGAGATCATGAAGAATGCGTTCGATGACCTCAACTGTAATGTTGTCATGCCGTTCTCCGACTTCCTGCTGGGCACGACTGATTACTGTTTCCAATACATCCCTTGCCGGCTGAACCGAGCGGGCGCGGGCACGTTGAAGTTCTTGCAATGCTTCGATTAACGGCCTCGACGAGGCAACGCACTCCGGCCTGTGCAAGGAAGCCGGAGGATCGCGCATCGTAGACTCCGAATACAGCTCCGACGCTCCCCGATCCGGCTCTTCTTGATGTGAGGTTCCATCCGGCGTTCCCGCATCGCCCCTCTCTCCTGACAGACGATGTACTGCATCTGCGATTCGATCCAGCCCTGCGTGCAAGGGACGCAATGTCGCCGCAGTCCATTGTGTTTCCGGTTTTGCAACATCTCGCAAGATGGGCAATAGATTTGATGCCATTGCCTCAATCTCTGAGAGCTGCACTGTGGACGCTGACCCAGCCAGATTCGTGATCCCATTCAAAATCAAACCATACAGCTTGGACCGCATTGCTCCATCAGCACCGGCTCCAAGTTTTTGGAGCGCCGTCTGAATTTGGGCCAGCCATTCCCTGGCTTCGAGGGCAAAGAGGCCGACAACCTCGTTTTGAAATGTGCGAGCAGCACGCCCCTGAAACACACTCCGCCTTTGTCCATCGCCATTTTGATCGGATGGTGCCGGCGCTGTATCTTGTGACTCGGCTATCCGGATTTCGACGACTCCTTGAATCGCCGTTGCAATAGCATCCAAGCTTTCAAGTAGCGACGTAAACTGCTCAGATACGGCGCCAGGCTCATCCACCTTTCGTGACACATCGGAAACATCTACCCGGCCTGAATTCAGCGTATCCACGGTTGTGACAATAGAAATCAGCGGCGTCATGCTCAAATCCAGCTGGCACATACCAGAGTTTTGGCCTGTAGCGGATTGCCGCACGTGTACCAGTGGACGCAGTGGATATCGACTGTTGATTTTGTCCACCGTGGCAATCTCTCCCGTCGACAATCGTACGGTCGTTCCCAATGGATAGACCGAAACCTGCTCGATTAAGGCCTTCAGAAGCTCACGCGGAAACGCCGTTCGCTCAGTCACCAACAGTTCCTTGACCGCTTCATGGGGAAGCAATCGACGGCGATAGGGTCGCTCGCTGACCAAGGCATCGAAGATGTCGACCAATCCGATTATTTGTGCCATTTCACTGACTTGACGCCCTTTCAGCCCATATGGATATCCTCGCCCATTAAACCGCTCATGGGCTTCGCGAATGAGTTGCGCAAGCCACTGATATGCGGGTCCCATTCGATGCACGAGCTGATACCCCAATTCAGGGTGTTGCTCGATCAACTTCCGTTCTTCCTGCGTCAGTCGTCCGGTTTTCGTAACCAGTGACTGTGGGACTGCAAACAACCCAATATCATGGACCAATCCAAAGAATGCCAGCCGATCCAGTTCTGTGCCGTAATAGCCCAGCCCGATTCCGACTTTGCTTCCAAAGATCGCGGCATTGAGCAGATTCGTGATCAGGGGTGATCCTGCCGGCCTGGAGAGTGCGTGCACAACGAGTTCATCGCTTTGTTTCAACGACGAGACCAAGTCGGATCCCAGCGCCTCGATCTGCTCCATATGAAACGGGCGCTGGCTCTGAATAGCCACAGCCGTCTCAGTCAACTTTTGTTCCGCTTCACGATACCAATTCATAGAGAATGCCACCGCCTCAATCACGCACAATCGGTACAGTACCAGGAATACAAAATCTGTTCTCTCACGGAATTCAAGCAGGCAAGATGCCGCTGATGGCCGAGCGCTCCATCCGGCCAGCTTCGACCCAATTCTGAAGTGCCTTTACATTGTCAATCAAGCGAGATTCTACTGCCGTATACTTGTCGACCGCCACGACCACCCGTCCTTGCATAACCAGCGTCAGAAAGCTGTGCAGGCCCGTACAAAACGCCAGCATTTGCGCCGCGTTGACCTGCTGCGCAGCGGACGAGAGTTGAGCAACCTGCTCGACGATCGGTTGCATCTGTTCTGATGGCTGCCCGCCCCCTCCTGCTTCGCTTTTAAGCCGATTGATCTCCGCCGCGACGGCCGGAAGCTGTTTCTGCACAGACTCAAGAAATGCCTCTTCTCCATCAGACCACCGTGCAAGAAACTCTTTAAGAGACGTGATGTTGCACCGCTCGCCCCCATTCTTTTTCATCCCTTCTACCTGCGCAATCACCGCCGCAAGAAGATTACGGGGATAATTGCCCAACCGAGCCTGTTGATCTCTAAATCTATGTAGGATGCTCAGCAATTCACCCGAGGCGATAGTAACCGGGAGCTTTTCGGCATGACCGGAAACGGCTTCAGCTTCACACGCCACACGAGCCGCCCGAGTGAGCGCGCTGTAAATATGGCCTAACTGCTTACAGAGTCCGACAAAATCATTGGTCGAAATTCTGCCGTTTGGATTTTCGACGGCTGCAACAAAGGGCAAGGCAGAACAACTTGCCCGCTCAATCTCACTCAGACCAATGGCAGCCGCCGCCTCGCCCATATTGGCAATGCCGGATTTGATCGTGTGGGCAAGTGTCACATGGCGATCAGGATGAGGCCCCTGCTGCAGTTCGTCCAGGGCCACATGAATTTGCTGAAGCCATTCATGAGCCTCTTGAACAAAGGCCGGGATCACCGCCTTGGGAGACTCATCTGCGAGTTCGGCAGACATTATTCTCAGTCCTTTAGGATAGCGTGGGCCACCGAGCGGATCCGGTGAGTCGCGGGAGACCTATCATATGCCTTTTCCAAATTGCGAAGCCAATCCGGCAATTTCTCCGAGCTTGCGCACCATCTCTTCTAACCGCTTCGTGGCACTCACAGCCACCTGTTCAGTTTCCGATACTCGATTGACTAGTACGGCATTCCGCTCCCGTTCCGCTTCCAAGAGCGCTTCGAGTTCTCCAAGCCGTCTGGTTACATGTCCGGCGCTCTCAGCTATTTCGGTCAGCTCTTTCACTCTTGCCTTCACCACAACCAACGATGCTTCTGCGGCTCGGGCCT
Organism: Nitrospira sp. ST-bin4; assembly: GCA_002083565.1. Lineage (GTDB taxonomy): Bacteria > Nitrospirota > Nitrospiria > Nitrospirales > Nitrospiraceae > Nitrospira_D. Next base: position 21,946 of record MSXM01000034.1, read on the forward strand.
TCTCCTCAAACCCGGCCGCACGTTGCATCTCATGCGCCAGCATGGTCTCTGCATTCTTACCATGGGCGGCAGCGACTTCCAGCTCGGTCAATTCCTGGACAAGCTGTGCCGCCGCCGCACGTTCGGTGCTCAATTCCACTTCCAATTGCTCTGTTCGGTTAGCCGCTGCTTGCAAAACAGCCACCTCGTGACGAGCCTTTACCGACGACTCCTGCTCCGCTCGCAGAGCGGCTTCGAGTTGAGACACACGCGAGGCCTGAATTTCGCTCGCCGCCATCTTCATTTCAAGCTCAGTCACTAAACGACGTTGGGCTTCCAGCAGCGCCTCCGACTCTTTGGCTCGAGCAACCGCTGCATCGAGATCGGCAACGCGCTTCGTCAAGCTTTCAACCCTGGCCCGTTCATTCCGAAGTTGCTCTTCCGCCTCTCTAAGCCTGTTTGCAGCTTGCGGATCGGCGAGCCCGGGTGTTCCGGGTACATTGATCGCTTGAGCCTGTATCGGCTTATACCCTGCGATTGGCGCTAAGACTGGCGCTGGGGTCGATGCTGGTGCCGGCCTGAGACCGATTATAGGCGTCGACAGGGGCGGTTGAATCGGAGCCGCGGCCGGCTTGAAATCCGGCGGCGGCGCCGCTGAAGTCTGCCGTTTGGCAAGCAACTCCATCACCTTATCCTTCAATGAGGTACCCTGGAACGGCTTCTTCAGTACTCCATCGGCTCTGCAAGACTCAGCCTGCTTCGTAACCTCGTCATTCACGATGCCGGAAATAAGAAGCACTGGAATCGTTGCAATCGACGCATTGCCTCGAACAAATGCACATACCTCATACCCGCTCTTATCAGGCATGATCACGTCGGACACAACCATATCCAGCCGGTCTTTAGCCAAACACGCAATGGCTTCCTCGCCGTTTGCGGCAAGAGTCACAGACATCCCGGCTTCCGTCAAGAGCCGTTCTGCAACTTTCCGGACTGCAATACTGTCGTCTGCTACCAACACCTTAGGCATATCTACACCCTTCTATCTTTCCTCGCGTGCCGTGCATCTGCTTACCGCCGTAGTCCGCTCTACTGACGAAGCACAGAGAACAATTTGCCCTTCCGCCTTTAATCCCAACTCAAAACTGTCCGCGATGACGCCCCGTCTCCGCGCTTTGCCCACCCCAATACCATTCCCATCCCAGGACTTGGACGTGCGGCGAAAGAGGCAGCACTCCGGCAGCTATTTATTTCAGAACCGAATTCACGCGGGCAACATAAACACATCCACACCATTTGCTTTCAAAGAGCATCTATTCTCGCGTCTCTAACCGCCGTATCCCCCATATTCTGCAATGACCCTAGTTTCGTCAATTGATACAAGTATTTTCCCCAGGTTAATTACGGATTGCCGAAATGGGGCCCACCTGCTGTTCAACTTCCTGGAGCAACGCCTGTTGATCCACCGGCTTGGCAATACACGCATTCGCCCCGATGTCCAGCACCGCCCGGCGGTGCTTGTCGACCGGTTGATTGCTCATCACAACAATCGGCGTGTGTCGCGTTTGAGGATACGCTCTAAGCGCCTGCACTACCGCATAGCCATCGCATTTCGGCATCTCGATGTCGGTAATGATCAACCGATACTTTGATTCCGACGCTTTTCGCAGTCCTTCTTCTCCGTCCACTGCCGTATTAATCGAGTACCCGGCATCCTTCAGCATCCTTCCGACAAACTTACGGACGCTCAATGAGTCATCAATCAATAGGATGACCGCCCCCGCCTCCACACGCTGTTCACTCTCATCCAATCCAGTCATCGAATAGACAGGCAGGCTCTGCTGTGGGGACTGGATCAGTGGCCGAGCGCCCAAACGGCCGGGGTCGAGAACAAGAATCACCCGACCTTCAGAATCGATCGTCGCCCCTCCGAAACATGAATGCGCCATGAGTTTCAACGGGCCCAGTGCCTTGACCACAATTTCCTGTCGACCCAAGACTTCATCCACTACTAATCCAAGAACCCCCGCAGACGTCCGCACAATCACAACCGGCATCGCTCCCTTCACAGGTCCTGCTTCACGGCGCAGAATATGCCGAAGCGAGTGCACCTCGACAAGTTCACCCTGTACATGCATGAGAGTCCGATTCTCCTTCCTCAGTAGTGCACTCTCAGCCGTAAGCATCACTTCGCGAATACCCGACAACGCAATGGCGTACCGCTCGGTTCCTGCGCGCACCAACAACGCTGTGGTGATGAGTAAGGTGAGCGGAAGACGCAAGGTGAACTTTGTGCCGGCCCCCGGCTGTGACTCGACCTCGATATGACCGTTCATTCCCTCAACGGCTTGTTTGACCACATCAAGCCCGACACCTCGGCCGGCCTGACCGTCGACTGCGTCGGCGGTTGAGAAGCCGGCTGAGAAGATATACTGGAACAGATCCGCATTCGACATCGCCCGGACTTGATCAGGCTGAGCCAACCCAAATTCAACGGCTTTCATGCGTATCTTCTCAAGATCGAGGCCTCCCCCATCGTCCTCGACTTCAACGACAATCGAATTTCCTCGATGCGCCGCTCGAAGATGGATCGTGCCCGCTGCCGGTTTCCCCCTGGCAAGCCGATCGGATGGCAATTCAATGCCATGATACACAGCATTGCGGACTAAATGGACCAACGGGTCCACCAACCGTTCAACGATCCCGGTATCGACTTCCGTATTTTCTCCCGTCGTAACCAGCACTGCCTCCTTATGCGACGCGCGCGCGCAGTCTCTGACAGCACGCCGAAATCGGACAAAAGGAGTTCCGACGGGAACCATACGTGCCTGATTGATTTCAGCCTGCATAGTCTGAGTCAACTGCTGCAACTGATTCATATCGTCATGCGCCCGACAAATGGATTTCTTCACCTGCTCCATCGATTCGGCAATATCGGCGCTCATTTCACTGATACGGCGGGCCAAACTATCGAAGTCGTCGTCCTTGTCACATTCCTGACTGCTATCTTTTTCCAAGCTGCCCGCCTCCTGTGGTAGAGACGCGTCTCGAGATGCACGCATATGATTGTCGGCAAATATACGGACGGAGTCAGCCAATCGCACCTTGCATGCCATGGCTTGATCCGACAACTGTTCCAGCGCATACAGCCGCTGCTCGAGCCGACCGCGCCCAACCATCAGCTCTCCAATCAGGTTCATCAACTTCTCTAACCGTGTGCAACTGACACGAATGACTTCCCGTTCATCGCCCACATTGGTCTCCGTCTGCCTGCCGGATGTTCCCTGGTCGATCAGTGATTTAATCGCAGGCTTCGCCTGGTCAATCCCGGCCACGGGAGTACAGACCTGATGAAGTTGTTTCAATTCCCATAATGCTGTTTCAAATCGTTTCCGAGTTTCATGGATGCGACTCGGATCTCTTTGGATCAGAACACGGACGACGTCGACCGCAAGAAGAACCACGTCCGTCTGCCCAGATAACAAGCGGAGCCGACCTTCGCGCACAGCCTCGATGAAATCTTCGACATGGTGAACAAGATCCCCGATCGCCTGAAACCCGACCGTATAAGCCGAGCCTTTCAATGTATGGGCGGTTCTAAACAGTTGACTGACGAGATCTCTATTCTGAGTATCTTTATCCAATTGCAATAGAGTGGCTTCCAACGATTCCAGGTACGCCTGCGCCTCGGGCTTGAAATACCCCAACACTTCGGGATCAAGCTGAGGAAGAAAATAGTCGTCACGTTGATCCGTCACCTGCTGCGCTTCCATAGCAGTCTCTGCTGTCGCAACTGATTCCAGTGGTCTAACCGGTTCGCTTTCTGGCATAGTTGACTCATTCGAAAGCAGCCCTGCAGATAATTCCAGGCAACGCTCCACCATCGCCCGCTCTTCATTCCCGCCGCTACCAATAGCCTTCACGAGCGTCAGGATGCCTTCTATAATCTCACGCACCGCGCCCACTGCCGTCGGCCATTCAGCACCGGGCATAGCCCGGGCCTGCTCGCATATCAACTCCAGCCGCTCACAGAGCCTGGCGATCCCGCTGAACCCATACAGCGCCGCAGCACTTCGAAGACGGCGAGCAATACTCACTTGTTCGTGAAGCTGCTGAGGCACAGGCAGCGAGGCGTCGGTAGGATACAAGACCTTCGTCAGGACCTCCAATCCGTTCAAGGCATCGACAGTGAAGATACTAATGCGATGATCCCGATCAAACTCCACACTCATCCGTGTCTCTCAATGGTGAATTCCGGCAGACTCTTCGGATACTAGATGGTGTTATGCCAATTTAAATTGCGCCACAGATGCCGCCAAACCTTCAGCCAACTTCGCCATATCCTCTACGGTCGCGCGTGTTTGATCCGTCACATGCTGCGTCGCCGTGGCGGCGCCGGTCAAGTCTTTGATCGAATGCCCGATCTGATCGGTCGAAGCCCCCTGTTCGGCTACAGAAGAGGCAATTGCGTGAGCCAATTCTGCAGACCGTTCCGCAATCGTTGCGATGTTCCGAAATAGGTCCCCGGTGCGAACTGCAGACGCCGCTCCCGCCTCTGCGGCCTGCATCTCTTGTTCCATGGCAACGATTGCATTCTGGGCTTCACTTTGAATGACCTTGATCAGATCCAGGGCTTCTCGTGTCGCCTGCGTCGAACCTTCAGCTAATTTCCGCACCTGATCGACAACGACGCCGAACCGTGCGCTGACTTCACCCACACCGGCCGCTTCGATTGCGGCGTTCAACGCCAAGAGATTCGTTTGATTGGCATTCTCCCGAATCGCCGACACAATCTGCGAGATCTCCAAAGACCGATCGTCCAGCAGCTTGATCTGTCTGACCATCCGTTGGACGGCAGACCGCATTCTTCCCATATCCTCGACGGCTTCTTGCACGGCGATATGCCCTTCTTCCGTGGCTTGCAACACTTGCCGGGCGGACTCGGAGGACGCACCCGCGATATCGGACACTTGATGCATCGAAACCGCGAGCTGTTCAACGGCACCAAGCGCTTTCCTGGATTCATCCGCTTGGCGCCTGACGGTTCCAGCCATCTGTCCGGCATTCTCCCGTAACACACCGGCCGATTTGCTGACACGTTCAGCTGATTCTCGAACATGCCGCAGCAGTTGTGAAAACCGTTGAATCATGAGATTAAATCCATCCGCAAAAGTTCCGAACATGTCGGCGGTTACTTCACCCCGCTTTGTCAGATCGCCTTTCCCTACATCCGACACCAGCACTTGAAATTGGAGCAACCGCTTTTGCATCCTGTCCCGCTCTTCCTCGGTCGACGCAAGAGAGGTCATTCGATCCAGCATCGCATTGAACGCCACGGCCATACGCCCGATCTCATCGCGGCTCTCCAGTCTGGCTCGAGCCTGTAGATTCCCTGCAGCCGCTTGTCCGGCAACATCAGCCACATGAACGATACTGCGTGTCATATTGTGGACAACCGCATAGCCGATGCCCCCTCCCAGGAGAAGAGCAATGAATCCTCCGATCACGAGTACGGTCACGTAGTAGTCAGCTTCCGCTTGTCCCTGATCGTTCAATTCCTTCGCTGCTTCGCGCACTCTATTCATCAACCCGCGCGCCTCAATCGTGGATGTTGCATATTTATTTGCGACATCCACGGACAACGAAAAATGGCCCAAATCTCTCATGGCCTGTTTTTGTTCCTCCGACAGCGATGCATTGAAGCTGTCGGCAAACGCTCCGATCGCCCCCTCCGATGCCGCAAAATAGTCCTTCAACGCTTTCTGGAGAGTTGCTGCGGTATGTTTTGCTTGACGGTCACCTAACGAGGCGGCCTGAATTTCTACTGTCCTATACGCATCGAGAAGTGCAAGAACCTGTCGTTTCAATTCGGCCAAAGGGGTAACAGCATCATCGAAATCGCGTTTCCGAGTGTGCCGCCCCGTATTCAACAGGGCGCTGTGATAGAGGCCAAGGCTGGTACTGATCCCGCCGATATTTGATAGGGCCGATGTCGATTCATCGTAACTGGACTGCATTTCGACTTTCATCGCCGTGAGTCCGATGAGTCCGATCACGGCCACAATAATCATTGTGGCGCCGACCGAAGAGAGGCTGAGGATTAACTTTTGAAAAGCCTTCAGATTATTGAACCAGAAGCCGGATGACGCTGTCGCCGGCTTGCTACGCGTTACCATGACCATCCTCCCCGCCAACCATAAAATAATCGTCCTTCAGACTCATCATGTCACGCCGCCTCCTGATCGAACGTACCGTCGACCATAACCATTAGTCTGGAGACCTCTACCAGGCCGCTCACTCGGCTACCCAGTCTCAACAACCCGGAAAGAAAGGGACGATGCCGAGCCATCTCGTCAGGCAATTTCTCCAGCGTATCGTTGGCCTCGATTGTTCCAATCTCCGGAACCTCATCGATCACAATACCGATCTGTTGCGCTCCACACCGCATAATGACCGCATACCGCAGTGCCGAGGAACTTGGCATCCCCAGTACCGGGCGTAAGTCGGCGAGTGGAACTATCACTCCGTGGACATTAGCGACCCCAACCAACACCGGCGGCATATCGGGTACGGGAGTGATTGATTCAAGCGTAAATATTTCGCGTACGTGGTTGAGTTCAACCGCGAAACTCTCCGCTCCAAGCATAAACAGGCAAAATCGAGATGGAGGAGATGGCCTGAGCAGAACAGGACGCGACCCCGCACTAGACTCTTCCCTGTCTATCCTTTGCTCCATTGTCTCCTCACCCCGCCACGTCGGACACAGTCGTTTCAGTCACCCCAATGCGAGTATTCACAATTTGCAGAACATCGTCGGATTTGAACTGCACGATCAGGTCCGCACTTTCAGCGGCCATTCCGTCTTCACACTGCTCAACGAATCGGCATCACCACACTGATCGCGCCAGCAGGCCCGCCCTCTACCCATCCTTCTTTTTTCATGCCCATCATGTCCTGCTCTCCCTCTGGGCCTCCGTGGCAGACGAGGCATGCGGCATCGGCATATTCCGGGCTCATCACACGCATAGCCGGTTTGCCGTTAACGACGGTGACTTTCGCGTACCGTTGTCCTCTGGGATGGCGCGGATCGGCAAATAAGCGAAGAACCTCGGCCTCAAAATCATCGGGTTGGTTGCCGGGATATCGAGAATCCAGGCTCGTCAGCTTCACTTTGATGCCGGTCTTGGCGAAAAACTTCTGTCCTGCCTTCCTCGCAAACGAGGATGGAATGAACCCCTTGAATGCAATCCCCTGCTTATTAATGGCGGGCTGTGCATCCAGAATCACTTCGCGTTCAGACTGCAGCATGGCGAGCAAACTCTCATGTTGGGAGTGGCCGGATGGATGCGACAAATCAATCCGAGTCTCAGCCAGAAACTGCTCGACGATCTTGCGCCCCACGACATCGTCCGTAAATCCTTTATTGCCTTTTGCTGCATCGTTGATGAGCGTCTGGTGTTCGGACACGATGGCGCGACCGATCTTGACAAGAGCGATGAGCAACTCAGCAGTGTCGGCCTCTTCGCCGGTCTTCGCGTTAACCGGAAGGCCGGCCAGCAGGGCACAGAGGCCAATCGCTGCTACAAGCGGAGACACCCGTACCCTCATACTCTCCTCCCGGCACTCAGGGGGGGGGGACCGGCACACACTTGTACGAAAGTGTAGCGACTTGCGGTTGGTTTGCAAGGATTCGCTAAAATGCGGCGGTATGTTTACGCTTCAGCGATTCCAGAAGCCCTATCGAGACTGGCTTAGGCGTAGTCATGCTGTGGTTCAACAATAGCGGTCGGGAAGGCCACGAGATGCTCGGCCTGGCGTAACGGAGATACACGAAAATGAAATATCCCGGAACGATAACTGATGGAGGGGATTTTATTACATACGCTCATCGGGCACGGCATTGCCAGAGTCCACCCATCTGAAAATCGGCTGGAGAACAAGATGTTTTGCGACATGATCTGCCCAGCGGTCGAGTTCCCCATCAAGCCTCCTCGATACAGACTCTGATACATCAAGATCCAGGATCTCCCAACCCTTGCGCCGACGAATTCGATTGAGCCAGGCTCGCCGAAAATTAGGCTGATCGAACACACCATGAATATAGGTGCCCCACACAAGACCGGTGCAGTTGACTGCGCCATCAAGAAGCACCTCCCCCAAAGCCCCACCGGTTGGATCTGAAACATCCCGTGAACAAGAAACCTGGAAACATGGACCGTCGTTCCCACGATATGTGACACCCATATGGATATAGTAGCCTTGGATAAGAGGGAGGGGCCCTTCGAGGATATGAAGCGGTTGCGCCTCGATCAGACTCGTTGTCTTAACCGGCATCATGACCATCGATACGTCGAGCAGCCCAAACCCTTCGACCTCACCTCCTGATTCCACCGCCTCCGGATCAGAGACTCTGCGCCCGAGCATTTGAAACCCGCCGCAGATCCCGATCAATTCTCCAGCGGATTCTACATGCTTGTGTAAGACCTCTTGAAGTCCGGCTTGCCGGAGGGCGCACAGATCCTCCAGCGTATTTTTGCTGCCAGGAATAATCACAACATCCGCGCCTGCAAGGTCCTGAGGACGTTCGGCGTACCGCAGGCGGACATCCTCCTCCAATGCCACGTGTTTAAAATCTGTAAAGTTGCTCATCCGGCGCAACAACACGACGGCGATATTGATATGCGTGGAATCAAATGGCAGCTGACGCGCGCGTTCCACTGCCACGCTGTCTTCCTGATCGACAGAAAGATCCTGCAACATGGGCACGACACCCAGCACCGGAAGCCCTGTTCGTGACTGGAGAAATCGTATGCCGTCATCGAAAAGCGTTGGGTCGCCTCGAAACTTATTGACGATGATGCCGATTACCCGCGCGCGCTCCTCCACGCTGAGCAGATCCAGCGTGCCGACGATCTGCGCGAACACACCGCCGCGATCGATATCTGCAACCAGCACGACGCGTGCATCCGCCTGTTCGACCGCCGCCCAATTGGCGATATCACGATCCCGCAGATTCATTTCAGCGGCGCTCCCTGCCCCTTCGATGACTATCACTTCGAATTTTTCCGCGAGCCGTTCGTAACTGTCCTTCGCGCGTTCAGCCAACTCAGTGGTACTCGTCCAATAGTCCCGCGCATCCGACTTTCCCCACACCGTTCCCTGGACAACGATTTGCGCGCGCCGATCCGATTCAGGCTTAAGCAGAACCGGATTCATGTCCGTGTGAGGATCGAGGCGGCAGGCCTGCGCTTGCAACGCCTGCGCGCGGCCGATTTCCTTCCCGTCCCTCGTGACATAGGAATTATTCGACATGTTTTGGGCTTTGAAGGGCGCGACGCGCATCCCGGCACGAACGATAAGCCGGCACAACCCGGCAGCGATCATGCTCTTGCCCACATCCGACCCTGTTCCAAGCACGGCGATCGCCCGCGCCTTCATCGATGTCTCTCCTGCCACCCTTTTGCCTTGGCTAAGCCACGCGTCACACAGGCCGTAACCACCCGTCCAATCAAAGCGCCGATAACCGTATGGGTTCCGCTATACAGATGCCAGGGGCTCTGTCCCTTACGATGGCATGCCATCACGACGGCGTCCGTCCCTGTGCCTGTTGCTCCAGGATGTGCGGTACAACTCGGTACCGCATGGTCTCGAAGCGCACCCGTCTTAGCTTCAGTAGCCACTTGCACTGCGCCGACCAAAGCTGCATTCGACAAACTTGCGTTGGTCACGAGAATGAGATTAATCGTGCCGGGCCTTCGCACGTTCTGACTAGAAGCCGACACGGCGGGCCATTCTCCCGCTCGGACCGCATTCGTCACGCCAACCGTCGCAAAGCACTCCACCCACAGATTTCCGGATGATGCGCGGGCGGTGACCAGTTGCGTCATGGGCACAGCCGTCATCAGACCAACCGTATCGGTGTCGAGTCCCAGCGCCAACGCCAGCTTGCGTAGATGCCTGGAGGGACTCCCCCATACGGGTGCCGGACGAGAACCATGCACAGCGGGAGCTGATGCCACCTGATGATTCAAGACATGCGTCGCAGTCGTGAGTCCGCCTCCTTGTGGAGCGGAGGACAGCACCCGCCGGCGGCCACCGAAATCAACGACCAGCGTATTCTGTGCGACCCAAAACCGAGTCTGCACTGGTGATCGCAGCCCCATCATCATGCTGGCCCCTGCCGTAATGCGCCCGCCAATGTCCGCAACAACCGGTCGTTATCCCGCCGCGATCGCACGGCTACTCGTATCGATCGTGCACCGGCGCCAGGCATATCTGAACAGTTTCGTATCAATACTCCATCCCGCCTGAGACGCGCAGCCATTGCGGCCGCATGCCACCCGTGCGGCAGTTCCATGAAGATGAAATTCGCATAGGTCGGCAGCACTGTACAACCCGGCATGACCGCGAGCGCTGCCGCAAAACGCACACGCTCTCTGGCGATGAATTGCAGACTCCTCTTGGCATGTGTCTGGTCCTGTAAGGCCGCGAGTGCAGCCACTTGCCCCATCGCAGACACCGACCAGGGCGGCAAATGCCGGCGCAGCTGTTGCACCACCGGAGCATCCGCGACTGCGTATCCGACCCGCAGACCCGGCAATGCATAAAACTTGGTCAGACTCCGCAAGACGACTATTCGTGCGAATTGCCCATTGCGTGGAAGCAGCGATCGCTCGGGACAATAGTCGGCAAAGGATTCATCGACAATCAGCCACACCCCTCGTCTTTCCGCTGCCTGAGCCAATTCCATCAGATCAGCGGCATCACAGACCTGCCCAGTCGGGCTATTCGGATTGCACAGCACGATGCCATCATAAGAATCGGATTGCTTAGACCGCGCGCGCAATATTTTTCGCAGCCGATCAATCGGCAGCGCATACCGCTCACTACGTTTGGCAGAGACTCCCGTGACTCGCCCTCCCGCGCAAGCCATCGTCGCGGCATATTCGGCAAACGTAGGTTGAAGCAGCAGCAGATGGCGAATCTTCAGCGCAGACGGCAGCGCGTGGATCAATTCCATCGAACCGTTTCCCACAACAAGCTGCTCGACATCGCACTGCCACAGTCGCGCCAATGCCTGCCGCAGTTCCCAACATTCGGGATCGGGATAGTGGCTCAACAAATGACGGGCCTTCGAGACCGCCTTCCAGACAAGCGGAGAGGGGCCCAGCGGATTGATACTGGCGCTGAAATCGATCAGGTCCCTTACATCGCAAGACAGTTCGCGTGACGCGGCGTAGACATTGCCTCCATGGACAGGCCTTCTTAAACGAACCACAGGCACCCCGCCGCAGTCAGCACTCCAAGAAGAAAGGTCAGAGCCATGATCCGCATCGCAATTGAGGCATCCTCTACCGCCACACCCCTCAGTCCCTCCCCAATGAACGGCCTTTCGTGAGGGACTCCGTCATAGTTGCTCCGTCCTCCCAATCGCACTCCAAGGACACCGGCCATTGCCGCCTCAGGCCTTCCACTGTTCGGGCTGGGATGTTTGCCGCCATCACGCACTAAAACACGCCACCCCTGTCGCATCCGATCAACCTTTCCAGTCAGCAGGCCTGCCGCAAGAATGAGGAGCAGCGCGGTCAGACGTGCCGGAACCCAATTCGCGGCATCGTCAAGCTTGGCTGAAGCCCAACCGAAGTCGATATACCGCGCATCCCGATGGCCGATCATCGAATCCAGAGTGTTGACTGCCTTATACGCAAGCGCGAGCGGCGCTCCACCGACGGCAAGATAGAACAGGGGCGCAATAATTCCGTCGGAGGTACTCTCGGCTACTGTTTCAACGGTCGCACGCGTGATATCTGACTCAGATAACCCTTCGGTGTCACGCCCCACAATCATCGCCACGGCCAGCCGAGCACCGTGAAGGTTACCCTGCTGGAGGTGTACGCGCACGGCTTGAGCATGGTCCCATAAATCACGGCCAGCAAGCGTCGTCGACGCGAGAAAAATGGAGACCGCCGTACCGAGCCAGCCTGATAGGCTGCCCGCCGCCTCAATCGTTGCAAGCCCTGCAGCATACACACAGACCGGCAATCCTGCGGCCAGACAGAACCCCGCCATGCGAAGCCCCCCCGGCCCACGGCATATCATCCTGACATGCGCATCGCACCAGGCGATACTACGCCCCATCACCCGCACGGGATGCGGCAACCAACGGGGATCACCGACTACCGCATCGATGCCGGCAACAATCAGCACTTCACTTCCCGTCATGGCAAGACAAGCAACGAGGGCACGAGGAGCAGAAAGAGAATCTCCGTCACTTCGTTCGTGGCACCAAGTGTGTCTCCGGTGATTCCTCCGAACCATATCCGGCATGTTCGCCACACGACCGCAATCAGCGCCGCTCCTGCCACGAGAATGATAAGAGTGCCACGCGGGCCAAACATGAGGCTTAGTGCAATTGACAGAGCAGCCGTCGCTACTGAAAAGTGTCCCCACCTTAAATGCGCGAGAAACGGCGCCGCCAGCCCCCCCTCTGTGCGCGCGTAGGGGGATGCCCACGCCACGGTGACCATGGCCCATCGCCCCAGAGCCGGCATACACAGAAGCGCCGGCAATCGGATGGCAGAGGGCAAGGCCAAGAGAGCGGCATACCGAAGAAGCAACGAAAGAAACAGCCCGGTTGCGCCGATTGCCCCGATACGGGGATCGCGCATAATCTCCAGGCGTTCGGATGTTGTTCGTCCTCCGGCTAGCCCGTCTAATGTATCGGCCAGCCCGTCCTGGTGCAGCCCGCGTGTCAGCAGTACCAGCTCAACAATCAGTAGCGCATTGACAACTTCTGGAGCGAAGATCTTCCCCAGCACCCAATCGGTGCCGACGAGTCCACCCCCGATCAGGATACCGACGATTGGATACCACGCCATCGAAGCCGCCAGTTCCGTCGCAGCCGGCTCATGGGCACCCCGGCTTAACGGAATGGCCGTCAAAAAATGCCAGGCAAACACAAATGGACGGGCAATCGCACCCATAGTTTAAGTTTTCTCCGCGACTCCAGCCTCGCCGAATGTGGCCATCTCTGTGTATATCTTGATCGCAGCATAGACGAGATCGATGCCTAAACAGGCCCCGGTGCCCTCCCCCAAACGGAGATCGAGATCCAACAACGGTTTCAGGCTGAGATGATCCAACAACACACGATGGCCCTCTTCGACCGAACGATGGGAGGCGATGAGATAGTCGCGGCAAAACGGCTGCAGCCCCACCGCAATTAATGCCGCGGCCCCGGCGATGAAGCCATCCAGGACCACAGGAATCCGAGCCGCGGCTGCGCCCAGGATCAATCCGGCAAGTCCGCCGATTTCCAATCCACCCACCTTAGCTAATACGTCAAGTGGATCCGTCAGGTCAGGGCGGTGCCTATCGAGCGCAGTTTGAATCACACGCACTTTTCTCGCATGCCCGGCCTCGTCGATCCCGGTGCCTCGGCCCGTCACATCAGCGACCGCCCACCCCGTCATCACTGCTGTGATCGCGGCACTCGGCGTCGTGTTGCCGATGCCCATCTCACCCGTTCCAATCAGGCCGACGCCCTCCCGCACAGCGTCCGTCGCCAACTCGATACCAACCAGCAGCGCCTGCTCTGCTTGACTGCGTGTCATAGCCGGCTCGATCGACAGATTACGTGTGCCCTTCATGATTTTTCGGTTGAACAGTCCAGGCACCGTTCCAAACTCGTAGTCGACGCCGATGTCGACGACCCGCACGTCTACCCCGGTGTGCCGCGCCAACACATTCACGCCCGCCCCACCCCTCAAAAAGTTCAATACCATTTGGGGCGTGACCTCGCGCGGATAGGCGCTTACACCTTCCAGAGCGACCCCATGATCCGCGGCGAATGTGAACACTACCCCTCGTGGAATAGTCGGCTTTATCTCGCCGGTGATCGCCACATACTGTGCGGCCAATTCCTCCAACCGTCCCAGACTGCCGAGCGGTTTAGTCAGCCGATCCAACCGGACCTGGGCTTGTTTACGCAACGTCGTATCGAGCGGTTGTATTCGGCCAAGCACTTCTTGTAAGGACATCGTGTCTCTCCGGTTTACTTCAATCGGATCGGGATGCCACTGACGACGAGACAAACTTCAGCCGCTGATTCGGCGATCTGCTGGTTCACTCGTCCGGCCAGATCACGAAATCCCCTGGTGGATGGTTCCGCCGGCACCAACCCCATTCCCAACTCGTTACTGACGATCACCACTCTCGCAGAAGCCGCCTGCATCGACTTCAGAAGCGCCTCGACGCGCACGTGAATGGCCGCCTCATTGGTGCCAGCCCCGATAAGATTACTCAGCCACAGTGTGACGCAATCGAAGAGAATCGTCCGATACTGAACTCCGTGCGTGGCAAACCATGCCTCCACTTCGAGCGGTTCCTCCACCGTCTCCCAATCTCCTGGGCGCGTGGCTTGGTGTCGGGCGATCCGCGCCGCCATTTCTTCATCCAGCCCCTGCCCTGTGGCTACAAACGCGCGCGGGCCTCGCGGGCCGGCGATCCCAAGAGCGTACTCGCTTTTCCCCGAAGCCGCCCCGCCGAGCACAAGAACAATGCGACCCCGTGCCTTCCGTACCGGCTTGTGTCTATTCAGTTTTCTTGACGGCATTCCGCTCCCACAAGAATTCCGGTTCGCCCTGTGTTTTTGCGACCCATCGCGCCAGAACGAACAATGTGTCGCTGAGGCGATTCACAAATTTGATGATGATGGGATCAACCGGCTCGACTTTCGAAAGCGCGACACAAAGCCGTTCGGCTCGTCGACAGACCGTCCTGGCTTGATGCAGAAACCCGGACACTTTTCCGCCGCCCGGCAAGATAAATTCCTTCAGCGGTTCCAGATCTTTCTGACAACGATCGATCAGCTTTTCCAAACGCGTCACATCCTGCCCCGACACCTGCGGCATATTCTTAAATGTCTGCCCAGGTGCCGTAGCCAGGATGCTTCCGACATCGAACAATTTGTTCTGCACCCAACGCAGCTCGCCTTCAAGCTGTTCGGCCGCAGAATTCTCATCCACAAGGTCGGCATTCATGACCCGCACCACACCGACTGCCGCATTCAATTCGTCAATCGTTCCATAGGATTCGACGCGGAGACTATCTTTCCACACCGGCTGCCCTCCGGCCAGTCGGGTCTTCCCCGCATCGCCCGTTCGAGTATAGACCTTGGTAATGCGCATCACGGTCTCCCCTCATGCCGATTCCGTCTATTGCCCCAGGACTCGTAGTGAATGAGATTATCCACAGGAATCCGCTCGCGCCACCCGGCACGTTCCAAATCCGGCTGGGTTGCAAAGTCCGATACATATCCGAGACACAGATAGGCCAGCACTTTGACAGGCTTCGGGACACCAAGCACTCGTTTCAATGCCCCATGATCGAGAATGCTGACCCACCCCACTCCGATACCCTCTGCGCGGGCGGCAAGCCAAAGATTCTGAATAGCACAGCACGTACTATATAAATCCGTATCACGCACGGTAGACCGCCCCAACACATGAGGACCACCCCGCTGACGGCTGCACGTCACCGCGATACTGATCGGAGCTTCCTCAATCCCTTCCAGTTTGAGGCTCCGATAGAGCGCGGCGCGCGATCCTCGATAACGCGCCGCAGCCTCAGCGTTAGCCTGTCGAAACAACTCCTTCACAGCGCCCTTGGTCGCATGATTGCGGACCACTACAAAATCCCAGGGCTGCATAAATCCCACCGACCCGGCATGGTGGGCTGCGGTCAGCACGCGCGTCAAGACCTGGCGCGGAATCGGCTTCTTCAGAAAATTCCGGCGGACATCGCGGCGCTCGAAGATGGCCCGATAGACCGCCTCCCGCTCCGCATCTGAAAATCGCCCGTTCCCAGACATTACCAACACACTCCTTATATCGCCCTATCAGCGGAGCGCCTGACTTCCGGCCCCACCCTCACCTGCGGCTACTTTCCCCAAGCAGACAGGGCAAAGACAATCTGCAAAGCGTCCCTCAATCCATTCCATCTGCTGTTCCGTAATACCAACCGCCCCGCACCAGCAGCCATATTGGCCGCATTCGAATGCCTGACGGCACTGCGCACAGGTCTTTTGAATAGGTCCTCTCATGTCGATTGCTCGTTCGGATGATCAGAGCGGCACATCGTAATTCACCCGCACGCCGCCGAAAATTGAACGGGTCGG
>MSXM01000035.1:0-12755 GCA_002083565.1 Nitrospira sp. ST-bin4
TCTTCATAGAGAACACGTTGATAGATGAGCTCGCTCAGGACCGGCTTTAGCGCTGCCTCGTGACAATCCATCCGTTCTGCTACCGCTGCACAGATCTGTGCCCTACTCTTTGGCGCCTCAGTACAAATCTCGATGATCAACCCAGCCAAGCCGTCGTATCGCCGACGCGTGGGAGCCTGGGGATTCCGCCCGTCGTAGATCGTCACATAGTTCGGCGCTTTAGAATAATACAGAAACGGCCGGTCTCCGGACTTGTGGAGCCGCTGCCAGCTTCCAATCGCGACGACTAACTCTTCATAGAGTTGTGGGTCCACCTGCCAGCTATCGAGTTCATACTCAAAGTCGTAGGCGATCTTTTTTAGATCGAGCTGCCGCGCGTCGTACACATATTCGTAGGCCATCCCGGGCCCGGCGATGCGGATCCCGTACTCATGTGGTCTGGTGAAGTAGGGGCTAAACCGCTGCAGCCAGAATTTGCCTGTGGCTTCCGGCGGCTGGAAGTGAAGCAGTGACGGGATTAGATCAAGCTGCCGCTGGTAGTCCTCGTTCGTCTCTCCTGGAAACCCCAGCAAGATATTCCAAAGCACCGTCACGTGATAGTAGAGGCTCCACTTGAGACAAATGATGTTCTGCATCGGCGTGGCACCCTTGTCCATCGCGCGCAGCTGATTGAGGCTCAGGCTTTCCAGTCCCGGCTGCATGCATTTCACACCGCCAGCGGCCAGAGTCTTGATCTGATGCTTCTGGAGATTGCTCTTCGTCTCGATAAACACATCCAGATCGCAATGCTCCGCAGCCAGCTTGCCGAAGAGGCCCTCGATATAGGTCATGTCGATAATGTTATCGACGAGGCGAAACCGCACGGCATCGTAGCGTCGGGAGAGGTCAGCAATCTCCGTTAAGACCTGCTCGGGCTTCTTTGCCCTGAACTTCATGCTCTGCGCGTTGAGTCCGCAAAACGTACAGTGATGTTTCTCTCCCCACCAACAGCCCCGTGAGCCTTCGTACAAAAGAATACGCTCAAAACCCTGCGCCTTGTGGCCCAGCTCTGCAAGCAGGTGGTAGTAGTCGTCATAATCGGGTGGTCCAGTCTTGGCAAAGTCGGAAAAGAGCGCCGCATTCGGCGTGAGCATAACCTTCTCACCTTCGCGGTAGATCACTCCGTTCGGATAATCCTCCGTTTTGCCGTCCAGGATTCGGCGGACTAATGGCAAGAAACTTTCCTCCCCCTCCCCAACCACGACGTGATCGATGAAGGGAAATGCCCGAAAGTGTTCAAGCCCCATCTCGCCGTCGAAGTTGGCCCCGCCGAAGACGATCGTCACTTCCGGATACAGATCCTTGATGAGCTTGGCCATTGTGAGGCTTGCGACGTTCTGATCGAAAGTCGAAGTAAACCCGACCAACTTGTATTGTCCCCAGTCAATGGCCGTGAGGGCCCAGGTCAGAAACTGGGGAGCGATCCGCGTCGCGATCTCCTCAAAGTACCCGGCTGGCTTCCCGCTCTCTTGAGCAATCTGCTCGAAGACCGGCTTGAAGACTTGCGGATACTCCATGCGTTTCGGGTTGTCTCGAAACAGAAGAGATGAAAAGAGCCACTCGCCGAAAAGCGCCCGTTTCTCGCAAATGCTCTCGTGCAACTCAACGCCGATCAGGTGGGCAAACCGGACATTCAGATGGTGACATTCGACAGGGATTGCATTCGATTTCAAGAGCGCAGAGAGGGTGCCCAGCTGAATAGATGGATACTTAGCATAGCTGAACGGCATATTGACGAGCGCCACCTGGGCTTGGTCACTCATCTGCTGCCTCGTTGGTTCATGGCAGAACGTTGGATCCGGATTAGCTGGTGGCAACCCTGAACGGCTCGAACTCCCGGTCGGCCTTGGCAGCCAGGTAGAAGTCGCTTTCCGTCAGGCCATTGATCTTGTGTGTCCAAATTTCGACTTTGCATTTCCCCCAGGCAAGATAAAGATCGGGGTGATGACCTTCGGCCTCGGCAATGGCACTCACCTTGTTCACATAGGCCAACGCCTGCGCAAAATCTTTGAACGTGTAGAGCCGCTCAAGATGGCCCTGCCCATTGAGCGACCACCCTCGACCCAGTTCTTTCAGCAAGGCCTCGGCACGATCATTCGGCACCGGCGGGACTCCTCCACGACAGGGAATACATTTATTGTCGGCTAGGCCCATGACCAACCTCCTTACATCCTGGAATTTGAGGGTATTCTAAATGGGCCATCGCCCGAGAAACAAGGCAGATTGGGGCCCGCCTATTCAGCTTCGTCAGAAACTCCGCCGGACTTTGCCAGATCATCCAACTTGATCTTGTCTGGGTTGAATTTCTGCGCGGCCTGGGCCATGCGATCCAGCGCATCAGTGAACGACAAGGGCAATGCATCCTTGGGGCGGAACCGGAGCGGGTTCACGCGAGCCACGAGGAAACTCTTGAGGTAGGGGCTGGTCAGTCCTTTCGCCTTGAGCGCTTCAACTTGTTTCACGATTAGATCGTCAAGCTCCAAGAGAGTGTTCGCCTGCTGCTGCCGAATATCCAAGGCTGCCTGCAGCGGCTTCTTCAGAAACTCCTCCACTCGTTTCAGCACTGGGTGATAGGCGCCGCCGCTAAATCGTGGGCGTGTTTCATAACAGAGCCCCAGCGTAATCAATGCCGGCTCCTCGAACTCAAGCGCGTATGTATCTTCCGGCGCACCACCGAGTTGCGCCAGCTCTCGATACATCCGAATCACTTCCAGCGATTTTTCACGGAGATTATGGGCCTTCTCCGTATTCAGCGCGAGAATCTGATAGGCTGCTGATGGTTCCGGCACCACAATTGCCACAATGCTCTTCGCCCCAAGCGTCCGCATGGCGGATAAGCGATGGTTGCCGTTCGGTGTCCAATACTTTGCGTCATAATCGGGTTTCGCCATGCGCACGGCGATAATGGGATCGAGGAACCGGCCGACCTTGCCAATCACCGCTTCCAATTTTCTGACATGGGTATCGGAGAGATTCCGTTGATAGGGTGTCGGTTCCACAAGGTCGATGGGGAGCGCAGCCATGACAAGCCAGCGACCGCCGTAGGGCTCACGATAGACCGTTAACACCTTCCCGCCGTCATCGACGACGGCGTGATGTAGCGCCGCGACCTCGCCGGGCGGCGCAGCGGATTGCAGATCCATCGCTCCAAGTCCAGTGGAAGCACCGGCAGGCTTTCTCCGCCGTTTCCCAGTAGAAGTTGCACGCACTGTTCTTGGTTTCGCCTCTGCCATAAAATCTCCGACACAAGATACACCACGGGCGGCCTTGCACTAGGTGGGAGGCCGCCCGTAGGGTAGCGCTTAGGACGCCGTATTGATGTTCGATTGTCGCGGCCGCTAGACCCGTTCGATGCCGATCTTACAGGGTTCCAATCGGGGGAGACTTCGTCGATCCCGGGTTCTGAAATTCCTCATACTGCCGAACGATCCCCACTCAGAACATGGCTATCATCCGGTTGGCCTGAGGTGCCGATACGGCACAGCCGGTGGAGCATCGGCTAGCACGACCGACGAGAAACCCGCTCCTGCATCGGCGGGCCTGACGGACCAGGTGGCGTCGAATCGTCCATATCCACCCTCCTTTCTCAGTGAAGTCACCGAGAGACCTGGATGACAGCCGCGCGGTCTGTCCGATCTCCCGCTCTTCAAAAAAACCATAGGCCGCACTTGACCTCGTACGCCTATTAGAAAGAGGTGTCAATGGGTCTCCCTGATTTTCTCACAGACAGCCATAAAGCATAACACATGCCAACCAACACCAGATCCTCCAGCGGTGAATACCATCGGAGCGGTTGTGGAAAGAACACGCCGTAGCAGCCACAATTGGGAAGATCGAGTCCGCGAAGCAGGGTAATGACAAGACCGGCCGCATACAATCCGTACAGGATCAACGCGATGAGTGCGCCGCTCTCAATGCGCCAGCCGGAGAGAAGCCACAGCGCGAGCACCCATTCGAGACTGGTAATCCCAATCGCAACCAGCCACAGTCCCCAATCAGGAAAGAATCGGTAGGTGCTCAGTACCTCGACAAATCCTTGGAAATCCATCGACTTCCCAAGGGCGGATGCCAAACATACCATGCCGACGATAAAGCGACATGCTTGGAAGAGGACACGCCAGCCATACTCATTTTTCACAGCCGACACGAGTCATTAGGTGGTGCGCCCGCCTCCCTACAGGGGATTGGGCACCGATTCGGTCTGCCAATGCCTTACACCCCTTCTTCGGATCCATCGACCAGCGATTGGCCGACAGCCGGAGAAGGTTACACAATTCGCAATTTGCTGAAATCCACGCCTTTGGGTTCAGGTGGCCGCTTTAACTTCAAACCATTCATCGATTCGACGATCGTCTCCGCTACCACAAGATTTCGATACCACTTTCGATTAGCCGGCACGACATGCCAGGGCGCATGATCCGTGCTCGTCGCGCCCAACACGGCTTCAAAGGCACGCATGTAATCTTCCCAGCGTTTACGCTCTTCCACATCGCCTTCGTTGAACTTCCACCGTTTCTCAGGATCACGAATCCGTTCTTCGAGCCGTTCCTTCTGTTCGTCTTTGGAAATATGGAGAAAGAACTTGAGAATGGTAGTCCCATTTTCATACAGCAGCTTTTCAAACTCGTTAATCTGGTTGAATCGCTGTTTGACCACTTTCTCCGACACCCACCCATGCACACGGGTAATGAGAACGTCTTCATAATGAGACCGATTGAAAATTCCGATTTGCCCTTTCGGTGGAGCTTCATAGTGAACACGCCAGAGAAAATCGTGGGCACGTTCACGGTCCGACGGGGCCTTAAACGAAGCCACCCGACACCCTTGCGGATTGACGCCCGACATCACGCTTTTGATCGTCCCGTCTTTCCCGCTAGTATCCATCCCTTGAAGTACAACCAGCAGCGATCGTTCGCCGTTCGCGTACAGCCTTTCCTGTAGTTCTCCAAGGCGTCCGATCAGCTCAGACGTAATCGCCTTCGCCTGCTCTTTCCCTTGTTCGGTCTTTTTATAGTCGCCGGTATCATCCGGGTCCATCTTGTCCAAGTGCACTTTGACGCCCTGTGGAATTCGATACCGCTTCATTGTCTGTCCTCTCTTACGCTGGACCATGACAGTATCCAACTCCGTCGGCTGCCGATGAACAAGATGGCAACAGATGCGAGCTACTGCGACTTGGGAACATCTTGCGCACAGCGGAAACCCACATTCGAGTCTTGCTCAGCCGGCTCGCCCTTTGTTCGAAAGGAGGACCGCAGCCGGTACGGACTGTTGATATATGATCCACCACGTTGCACCTTGGCCGTGCCTTCACTTGGGCCGCGCGGATTGACCGCCGGACTGGCGGCAAAGTTCATGTAATAGTCTTCGGCATACCAATCCATGACCCATTCATACAGATTGCCGGCCAGATCATGCGCGCCGTAAGGACTTTGGCCTTTGTCGCGATCGCCGATGTCTGAAGTCGTCTCTTCTCCACCCTCCTTCAATCCATAGACCGCATGGACCGGAGTGGGCGGATCGTTGCCCCAAGGATAGGTCCGTCCATCGGTCCCGCGCGCCGCCTTTTCCCATTCCGCCTCGGTCGGAAGCCGCTTCCCGGCCCACAGACAATAGCCCATCGCATCCATCCAATTGACCCAACGCACCGGTCGATCAGCATGAATCACAGGCTTGTCCTTATCTGCAAATCCCCAGGGAGGTTCACTCTGAATCGCCTCAACGAACTTGGCGAATCGCCTATTCGTGACCTCGAACTTGTCGATGTAGAAGGCATGCAGTTGAACTCGATGGACGGGAAACTCATCTTCATCACCCTTGTCGCTCCCCATTGCAAATTCTCCTGCAGGCACTAACACCATCGGCGCGCCGTCCTTTCCGGTCATTTCGCTGGGAGTGTGCGCCGATGGACCAGAGTGGTGGGACGCATCGCCGTTGGCCGCCGGCTTGACCTTGTCGCCGGCCTTGGAGTCTCCATTGGACGCATGTAATTCATGTGCTCTATCTTTATGCGGCGTGGCAAGCAGATCGGACTTTGCCATTTTCGTCGAACCTGCCGATACAGATTCGTGTCTGGCCAGGTAGCTATCGCCTGCCAAGGCGAAATGAGGAGAAGGAAAAGCAAATCCAAGCAACGTACTGGTGACCGCCGCACAGATTATGAGCCGAGCATCCACATCCATACCGGATTAACTCCTACGATAATCGCGACTGAAGGACCATGCGACCACTCAAGGTACCGAAAACCCGATAGACAAATCCAGCCCTTGCTGTTCATGCGCTCGGGACTCTGGAAGTACATCATGCATATTGTGTGGGCGGAGTTGCACAGAAAGCCGCTCAGGTGTAGCGTAAGCTTCATATCACACCCCGATCGCCGGACGGTTTGGTCATCGTAGGCACTTGAGATTCAATGCGCACGTAATCACATCATGCAGACTGGCTGGATGAATATAGACAGTTCGGTAGCCCTCGACGTCCTTAAGTCCCTCCTTCTTCTCATCGCCCTCACGGGCACACGAGCGCTCGTGGTGCGATGGATTTCCAGAAATCCGACACTTTCGATGGAAGCCAAGCGGCGATGGGTCGTCACGACCAGAAATTCCATCGTCTTCGCGTTTCTCATCGGACTGGTCAGCATCTGGGCCCACGAACTGCAGGCCTTTACCGTTTCACTCGTCGCATTGGCGGCGGCATTGGTATTGGCGACAAAGGAACTGATTCTTTGCTGGAGCGGAGCCGCGTTGCGAGTGGGCGGGAAAGTCTATGCGGTCGGCGATCGGGTGCAGATTGCCGGCCACCGTGGAGTAGTCCTGGATCACGACGTGTTTGCGACGAAGTTGCTCGAAATCGGCCCTGGTCAATCGGCCCACTTGTATACAGGTCGTGTGACAATCTTTCCCAACAGCCTGCTATTCTCACATCCATTGGTCAAGGAGAACCCCGAGCAGGAGTATGGGTTGTACACACTGGTGGTACCCATCCAGACCGATGAACATTGGCAGGATGCCGAGCAAACTCTGTTGCGGTCCGCAAAGGCCGAATGCATGCCGTACATGGAAGAAGCGGCACGCCAGATGAAATTACTGGAGCAAACCAATCTGCTTGAAGCACCGTCGCCTGAACCGCGAATTACCATTCAACTGCTGGAACCAGGCAAAATGCAGTTTGTGCTGCGCTTCCCCGCCCCGGATCGCGGCCGATCCCGCATCGAGCAAGCGATTTTGCGACGCTACCTTGTGGAAATGATACCGCCGCTCACGGCCGGACAAGATGTTCGGCAAACAGATACATGAAGAAGGGCTCCCTTCGACCAGCGGCCGAAGGGAGCCCTTCACTCCAGGTCGTGCTATGGAACCCTCCCCGGCTGCTACTTCGGAAAGGACTTGGGCGCCGAGACGTGCTGCCATCCCTCGCCGTTGAGCGTGTGGAGGAATTCCACCAGATCGCGCTTTTCCTGGTCCGTCAGGTCGAGCGGAATAATGAGATTGTCCTGGTGAGGATTCTTGACGCCACCCTTATTGTAGAAATTCACGACTTCTTCAAGAGTTTTGAAGCGTCCGTCATGCATATACGGCGCGCTTCGAGCGATCTCGCGTAAGGTCGGAGTCTTAAAAGCGCCGATCTCTTCCGGATTACCCGTTACCATGTAGCGACCAAGATCGACCTTGTTGTCATCCCAGCCGATGCCGAGATTGTGAAATTTTTCGTCGGTGAAGTTGAATCCAGAATGGCACTTTGTGCACCGGGCTTTTTCCCGGAACAGGGTGAGACCCTTTTGCGCCGCTTCTGAAATTGCCCCTGCTTCTCCTCCCTGATCGAACCGATCTGCCGGACTATTACCGGAGAGGACCGTGCGCTGGAAGCTGGCGATGGCCATGCCTACCCTCTCCGTTGTGATGTTCTCATCGCCGAAGACTTGCTTGAAGAGTTTCCGGTAGCCTGGCATTTTCATCATCTTCGCATTCATCACATCGTAGTTCGCAAAGCCGTGCTCGATCGGATTGGTAAACGGACCAACCGATTGGGCTTCCAATGTCGGAGCCCGGCCGTCCCAGAATTGAACGCTGCTGAACACCCTGTTGAAGGATGCCGGTGCACTGCGACCGCCCTTCTGGCCTCGGATGCCGGTGGAGACCGGTTTGCCATCCGTAAACGCGAATTTCGCCGCATGACAATTCGCACAGGCAATGGTGTTGTCTTGCGACAATCGCTTGTCGAAGAACAGCAACCGGCCTAACTCGACCTTCTCCTTTGTCAGAGGATTATCAGCCGGAATGACCACTGCGGTCTCTTCGAGACCAAACGGAATCTTGAGCTTATAATCTTCTCCTCGCGTCTCGCCGACCGAAAGCAGCGGTAGGGCCACAGCTACACACAGCCCTAACCTTCCAATCCGTCCTACACTCCCAACCTTCCTGCGTTGTCTCATCAGATCCCCCTTTCGGCATACTTATGTCTATGATGTCCTGACCGCCTCTTTATCCTGCCGCACTTACTAGGGCGGACAAGATACGACGCCCTCCTAACCGAAACCCGCTACTCCAGTAAACTGCGGAGCATCCACGCCGTCTTCTCATGTACCTGCATACGTTGAGTGAGAAGATCAATCGTCACCTGATCGGAAGCCTTTTCAGCCGTCGCAAATACATTCCGTGCGGTTCGCACCAACGATTCCTGTCCATCAACCAGTTGGCGAATCATGTCTTCTGCTCGAGGCACACCCGATGCTTCTCCAATGGAGGACAGCTTCGAAAACTCGGCATAGCTCCCCGGCGCCGGATGTCCCAGCGCCCGAATGCGCTCCGCAACTAAATCCACTGCGAGCGCCAGCTCGTTGTATTGCTGTTCAAACATAAGATGAAGCGTCTGGAACATCGGTCCCGTGACATTCCAATGGAAGTTATGCGTCTTGAGATAGAGAGTATAGGTATCGGCCAGCACCTTCGCCAACCCCTCGGCGATTGCTTTCCGCTGTGCCGGTTCGATCCCGAGATCAATCTGCAGACCGTTTCCGCCCCCTGCTTTTCCCGGACTTCTTGTTTTTTCCATGGTTTCCTTCCTTCAGCAAAGCCCAGTTTCCTAGCTTGCCGATCTTCTCATATCATGACTCCTGCCATTGACTCAATCGTCAGGTAGTCACCAAATTGTTCCCCCCGAGAAAGGCCGCTGCTATCTCGTCCTAAAGAATGCGATTGTATCCGAGCTGGCACTCCTGAGAATAGACTCGGTCTCCGGCACCTGGACCCTACTGGTGGCTGGAACAGGGTTCGGCAGAACGATGACGAACATTTATATGACAACCTTTCTAGCGCCCATATCTGGTCCAGCGCTTCGGGAGGGGACTGAAGAGGGACAGGGCTCCCTCCTCAGTCAGGGCCTCGGCCAAGCCCTCAGCGGTTCATGGGCTGACTGTACGAATACGTCGGCCCTTCGGATACGATTCTCGTGATGACGTCCACTCTCATTGACTCGCCTCTGGCCTTGATGCTGTCCGATTGCACCGCTGTCCCGCCGGGATTTCCGATGACGTCCACTCGATGCGCACCGGCAAGGCTGTCGGACGTGTTCACAGCTGCAGTTATCGCTATCACCGCCAAGAACCCACCCAACTTTCTGCCTCTTGCTCTCATGACATCCTCCTTATGGTTTGATATGTGCCGCGCTCTTCCTGCTTGCTTACATACAAATTAACCAGCCCTTGCCCATTAATCCAATTGATAATATATTGTACTGTCATAAGTACTGCTTATTGATGAAGGAGGAGAGGATGACCCTGACTGAATTGCAGTACATCGTCGCCGTAGCTCAAGAGCGTCATTTCGGACGTGCCGCCGAACGTGCCTTCGTCACTCAACCGGCATTGAGTCTAGCGATCAAGAAACTGGAGGAAGAGTTGGGCGCGACAATTTTTGAGCGGCGCCGGAACCGGATTGACCTGACGGCGATCGGGGCGCAGATTGTCCATCAGGCCCAGCGCGTGTTGGAGGAAACGGACCAAATCAAAATCCTCGCGGCTCAAGGCAAGGATCAATTAAATGGACCGCTCAGGTTTGGCGTCATCGCAACCGTCGGACCCTACATCCTGCCGGATTTGGTTCCGCTATTGAGCGCACGCGCTCCGAAGATGCCGCTGGAACTGGAAGAGAATCTGACACTGAACCTGGCAGGCATGCTGAAGAGCGGGAAATTGGATGTGATCATGATCGCGCTGCCTTTCGACGAACCGGCAATCGTGACTCAAGCTCTGTACGACGAACCGTTCAAAGTGGTGATCCCGGTCGGCCATCCCTGGAAGAAAAAAAAGCTGATTGATTCGCGCCAACTGGCATCCGAAAAGGTGCTTCTTCCGCATGCAGGCCACTGTCTTCGGCAACAAGTCCTGAATAGCTGCCCCGAACTCAGCCGGTCGGACACTGAGGGCTGGCAGGGGAATTCTCTGGAAACGATCAGGCAGATGGTCGCCTCAGGGCTCGGCATCACCGTCTTGCCCGCCAGCGCGCTCACCTTGAAACACGAAAGCAACCGGTTGATTGCAATCGAGATGGCCAGACCGGTGCCGGGCCGGCGGATCGGGCTCGCGTGGCGGCGCGGCTTTACGCGCCCCCGCGTCATCGACGTCGTCCGGGACGCAGTCCATGCGTTGAACATCCCAGGCCTCGCGATGGTGGCAAAGTGAAATACTTCGGCACTGCGAGGATCGTCATGTAGCTACCTCTGCTCCAGAATCTACCACTGTTTGGAGTGGAGTATTGTCCACCAATAACAGAAGCGATCGCATCGCACTGCGCGTGATTCTCAGTCACCCTGGTACAACTACAGGGAGCAGGTCAATTTTGCATGAGGGCGAAGGCACAAAAGAAAAGAGGACCTGCGCTTGTCATGGCGCAGCTCCTCTCTTTTCTCACATTCCTATCGTGACCGATCCCGGCTTATCAGAATCGGAATGTCCCCCGTTCGTTAATACTGGGACTCGGCGTTCGGCCCATTTGATAAGCAATCGACGCCGAGTTCTCGAGAATCCGCGGTCCACCACCCCCGCGCAGTAATGATGCGGGTCGAGACGAGAATGGACAGTCGGCTGTGCAACGCGGGAAGATCGTCAAGCAATTCAATCTCGGTGTCACGAAGAAGGTCTCCAAAAGCACGGGCACCCTGGCCACCCACGGCAACAGGCCATTGAGTGGCCAGCTGTTTAATGTCCTTGAGTTGCTGGAGCATTGCGGACTCAGACTTTGCTTCCGTGAAGGAGAGAAGCACGAGATCAGGGCTGATCTTCTCGCAGAAGACTAAGAGGTCTGACACCGGAAGATTAGGACCAAGGTAGTAGACCTGGCAACCTCTGGTCGCTGCGATATAGGCGACGGCTTGGGCCCCGATCTCATGCGTTTCACCTTCAGGACAGGCGATCAAAACACGCGGACCGAACTCATTCACCGGCAGCTGATTCATCACAGAAAACAACTTCTGCTGGATGAGCTTCGTCACGTAATGCTCGACAGCTGTCCCAAGACGGCCTTCGTGCCACAGTTCTCCGATACGCCGTTGTAGTGGAAGTAAAATCCGCTGGACCGCCTCTTCAAATGGAATGACGGCTACGGCACCGTTCAGCTTTCGCTCGAACCCAGCCTTATCGATCGGGGCAAGCAATCCTATCAACTCATCTAATAGATGCTCATGCGGTTTCTGTTCCTCGGTGATACACGGAGTTGCGAGACGCATGCGTGCAATGAGCGCATCCCGCCCTTCCGTTGCGAGACCACCGATCGTTGCGCCTTGTTCCATCTGCGCCTTCACAAAGCGAAGGAGCGCAACATCCTCGTCACTGTATTCGCGATAACGATTCGAACTTCGCGAAGGCGTAACGAGCCCATACCGCCTCTCCCATACACGAATTACGTCCTTAGAAATACCGGTTAATTTCGCAACTCTATGAATTCTATGTTTATTCATGAACATTTTCGCATTATATAGTAATGTCTAATGTTTGTCAAATATAATCACTAAACTCTATTGACAGATTAGACAATTAAGATTATACATTAGACATAGGGTATGCAAACATTGAACAGTAGCAAGGAGGATTACCATGCAAGGGAAGATCAAGGAATACTTGGGGGTGTATGGCGGTGCCCTGCTTCTTGGCGCCCTTGTTACGGTCGGAGCAATCGCCGTGGTCTTCGGCGGGGAGCACGCCCTCTCAAGGACTGAGTTCTGCGTGAGCTGCCACTCCCAGACCTATCCATATGAGGAGCTAAAAAAGTCCTCGCACTATGGTGCGCTCGGGGCCGATCCGGGCTGCAAGGATTGCCACGTGCCCCAGGGCTTAGGGAACTTCCATCTGGCCGCCTGGACACACATCTATGACGGAACGCGGGCGGTGCTCGCGGAAATGAAATATGACTACTCAACGATCGAGAAATTTAACGAGCGCCGGCCCATCATGGCCCACTACGCGCGCATGTCTCTGAAAAACTGGGACAGCGTCACGTGCCGCGAATGTCACAAGAATACCAAGCCACCGGGCGCATCGGCGAAGGCCGCGCACAAGAAGATGGAAACCGAGGGCGCCACCTGCATTGACTGCCATCAGAATCTGGTCCACAAGAAGGTCCCGGAGAGCGATCTCAATGCGAGTCGAGTCCAGGGTGTGATGGTCTTGAAAGAAGTGCAAAAAGAAACAGAAGACAAGGATGAGAAGGACTAGTCTATCCCTC
>MSXM01000035.1:12810-14332 GCA_002083565.1 Nitrospira sp. ST-bin4
AGATGTCCAATAAGTTGAGGTTGCAATAGGAGGTCGCGAATGAGTGGCAGGAGGATCGCGCAATGCATCATGGTTTTGGTATCGGGCCTGACTCTCTCAGGAGGGATCGCCGCTTCGGCAGAACTCATGCCATTGGATCCAGTGCCAGCCGCTTATGCCAAGAAAAAAATGCCAGCCGGCTGGTGGACGGATCCAAAGATCATTGAGGAGGGAAGAAAGATTTATGTCGGTGAAGCCGACCCGCTTGTCTCCTGTACTGGTTGCCATGGCGAGGATGGTGAACCAGTAAGAAGTGGGGAGGGGGTTCGTAGTCTGAAAAACACTAAGCGCTTCTCAGACAGCTATTGGTTCTGGCGTGTGGCGGAAGGAATTCGAAAGACGCCAATGGTGCCATACAAATCGCTCCTCTCAGAAGAACAGATCTGGCAAGTTGTCGCATTCATGCATACCTTCTCGCATGGAGGAAAACCTGCCGAACACAAAGATTATACGGGGTACAAGCAACCGGAGAAGATCAAGCCCAAGAATGTGGCTCCGATGGTGCTCGTGCCCGCCGGGGACTTCACCATGGGGAGCAACGAAGGTAATGACCATGAAAAGCCCGAGCACAAGGTCTTTCTCAATGCTTATTACATAGATGTCTATGAAGTAACGGTCGGGCAATATGCGAAGTTTCTGGAATCTACCAGTATATTCCCACCGGCGAAGTGGACGACGATGGACGAGCCGCCTCATCAGAAGCGCCCGGTTGTCAATGTCGATTGGGCGGATGCGAACAACTATTGCAAGTGGGCCGGCAAGCGGCTGCCGACAGAAGCTGAATGGGAGAAGGCGGCACGGGGGGCGGACAGTCGTATATATCCCTGGGGCAACGATCCACCCGATCAGCTCCGGGCGAACTACGGGAAGGACAAGTGGGACAACCACAATGCGCTGCTGCCGGTGGGGCAATTGAAAGACGGCAAGAGCCCCTATGGGATCTATGATCTGGCGGGAAATGTCTCGGAATGGGTGAGCGACTGGTATGACCCAGATTATTATGCGACCAGCCCATCGAAAAACCCGCAGGGACCTGAAGGTGGTAAATACAAAGTCGTGCGGGGAGGCTCATGGGACCTTGCTGCCGAGAACCTGCGATCTGCACGGCGGGACTTTAACATACCATCGACCACAGACTACGATTCACCGGCGTTTCGGAACTTCAACAGCGGGTTCCGGTGTGCGAAGGATCCGTAGGACATTGTTCCCCAGGCTTGCTCGATGATACCGAGGACCACATGCAACCAAAATGCTCCGAGACAGCAGAACCGTTCCATATAGGTACGCAATAACATTGAATACCAGAGATAGCATTCGATGATCGGACGCGTAACCAAAAGGATAAACCGCTCTAAGACATTTTCCAGAAAAGGAGGGCTACCAATGACACGATCTAACACCCGAATCGCTCTAGCGCTGACAGGAGTTCTAGCCACGCTCCTGACCAGCACCCTGCCTCTCCAGTCAGCCTTCGGTGAAGGTG
>MSXM01000035.1:14384-33054 GCA_002083565.1 Nitrospira sp. ST-bin4
GCACGCGACGGAAGCAGTGGAACACGGCCAACAAGGTCATGCCGAGAAGCTTGTGACCCATGCCGAAGCGTCGCTGCAGCATGCAGTTAGAGGGGGGGAGGCCCCCCATTTGGCAGAAGCGATGACCAATCTGAAAGCAGCGATTGAGCATGGCAAGGCGGGCCACGCTGACGTGGCCACGAAACATGCCGAAACTGCCGTCACACATCTATCTCAAATATCTCAAATCAGGTAAAGAATGAATGCCTGTCGCGAAGGATGGTTTGAACGAGCGAGGCGGGACATCACCCTGACCTGCATAGACATGAACTGCCACACAAGACTTAGATGGGGGGCGTTATGTTAACGGTAAAGATAACAAGTTTCGTCCTATTTGCTTTAGCCCTCTCACAATTCGGGTACGCCGAAGAGTATCGCGGACAGAAGCCTATTGCCGATAGGCAAACGATGTCGAACCAGTTCTGGTGGCCCGAAAGACTTGATCTCATGCCCCTTCGCCAGCATGCAGCTGAGTCCAACCCAATGGGCAAACAGTTTACATACGCTAAAGAGTTTAACAAGCTCGACCTGAAGGCTGTGAAGAACGACCTCAAGGAATTGATGACAGCCTCACAGGACTGGTGGCCGGCAGACTACGGTCACTATGGCCCATTCTTCATCCGGATGGCCTGGCACAGTGCCGGCACCTACCGCGTGGCTGACGGTAGAGGCGGAGCTGGCGGCGGTCAACAGCGCTTCGAGCCTCTGAACAGCTGGCCTGATAACGCAAACCTTGATAAGGCGCGCCGGTTGCTGTGGCCTATCAAGAAGAAATATGGGAGTAAACTTTCATGGGCCGACTTGATGGTCCTGACGGGGAATGTTGCGATGGAATCGATGGGCTTCAAGACCTTCGGTTTTGGCGGCGGGCGTGTGGACACGTGGGAAAGCGACTTAGTCTATTGGGGGCCTGAGAAGAAATGGCTCACGGATGAGCGATACAAGGGCGACAGGGATCTAGACAAGCCACTGGCAGCTGTTCAGATGGGCCTCATCTATGTGAACCCACAGGGACCAAACGGTAATCCTGACCCACTAGCGGCGGCGAAGGATATTCGAGAAACGTTTGGTCGTATGGGGATGAACGATGAAGAGACTGTCGCTCTGATCGCGGGCGGCCACACCTTCGGCAAAGCCCATGGTAATGGAAATCCATCCAAATGTGTCGGAGCTGAGCCCGCTGCTGCAGCTATAGAGGAGCAGGGATTTGGCTGGACAAACACCTGTGGGTCCGGCAAGGGTGCAGATACTATCACCAGTGGGTTGGAAGGCGCTTGGTCCGTCAACCCCGCTGCATGGACCAACCAATACTTTACGAACCTCTTCACCTTCGAATGGGTGATGACCAAGAGCCCGGCCGGCGCCACACAATGGATTCCCAAAGATGGCCAAGCAGCGACCCTGGTGCCCGATGCGCATGACAAAACTGTCAGACATGCTCCCATCATGTTAACGACAGACCTCTCACTAAAGTTGGATCCCAATTATCAACAGATTGCGAAACGCTTCCTTGAAAACCCGAAGGAGTTTGAACTCGCGTTCGCGAAGGCATGGTTCAAGCTCATTCATCGTGATATGGGGCCTCGCGCACGTTATCTCGGCAAGGAAGTCCCTCAGGAGGACCTGATCTGGCAAGATCCCATTCCTAAGGTCAATCACAAGCTGATCGGCACCAGCGACATTGCGAGTCTGAAAAAGACCATCCTTGCGTCTGGATTGACAGTTCCGGAACTCGTTCGCACAGCCTGGGCGTCCGCTGCGTCTTTCCGCGGTACGGATAAGCGTGGCGGAGCTAATGGAGCGCGTGTTCGCCTCGCGCCTCAAAAGGACTGGCCGATCAACAATCCGGAGGAACTGGCCAAGGTCCTCGCCCGCTTAGAGCGCATTCAAAAGGACTTCAATAAGGCGCACAGCGACGGGAAAGCCGTGTCACTGGCGGATCTGGTTGTCTTAGGTGGAACTGCAGCTGTGGAACAGGCGGCGAAGGCAGCCGGGCACAGCGTGCAGGTCCACTTTACGCCAGGACGCATGGACGCATCGCAACTGCGAACGGATGTTAGTTCGTTCGCCGTACTTGAGCCAAAAGCAGATGGGTTTCGCAACTATTATGGCGAGGGCAACTCTATGTCACCCGCAGAAATGCTCGTCGATCGGGCCAATATGCTGACATTGACAGTCCCGGAAATGACGGTTCTCGTGGGCGGCATGCGAGCGTTAAACGCCAATGCAGGACAATCCAAACATGGTGTTTTCACTCACAAACCTGGGACATTGAGCAATGACTTCTTCGTCAACTTGCTCGACATGTCTACAAAGTGGCAAAAGTCATCGCAGTCTGAAGGAGTTTACGATGGTGTGGATCGTAAGACCAATGCGATCAAATGGACGGCAACACCTGTCGACCTCATTTTTGGGTCGCACTCTGAACTTCGTGCTATCGCAGAAGTCTATGCGGCTGAAGATGGACAACGGAAGTTAATTCGTGACTTTGTGACTGCATGGAACAAGGTGATGATGCTCGACCGCTTCGATGTCATGTAATCTTGCCGGTGCTCGACGTCAGCCGGACTAGGCTGCATCGGACGCCTTGGCCGCCAGAGGGCCCTGCTCTACCGATTCTCTATGGATCGAACGGTTGCGTTGGTAGATTCAGGCGCATCCCACAGCTGGCGATCGCCAACTGTGGGATGCATCGGGAATGGCCGGCGATGCAATGTGCCCGTCACTTTATCTTCCAGTTTCAGACTACAGCTGGCCCCCACAACAACCTGGGATGAAAGCCTCTTAGTATAAAATGCCGACAATCGGAACGGGGTTGGAAACAGTGATTATTACCGGCAGCAGTGGGCTGATCGGCAGCGCATTCCTTGCTCACGTCGGAGAACGCTACACGGAGCTATGCCTTGACTCCAAAGGGCCACCTCAGTTGTTTCCCAAGACGGCACGCATTATCGCGTGCGATCTGACCTCGGATGAAAACCTCCACCAAGCGTTGGACGAAGTTCGTCGGCTCGGCCACAGGCGGATCGCCTCAATTCTTCATCTCGCCGCGTACTATAGTTTCGCAAGTGAGGTCAGTCCCCTGTACGAGCATGTAAACGTGCGTGGCACCGAACGATTGCTGTGCGGACTGCGTGACTTTGAGGTCGAGCAATTCATATTTGCGAGTACCATGCTCGTCCACGCACCCTGCGAACCGGGAGCGCGTATCAACGAAGATTGGCCGCTCAAACCGAAATGGATCTATCCCAAGTCGAAGGTCGCGGCGGAGCAACTGATCTTGCGTGAAAGGGGCGACGTACCGGTGGTGTTCATGCGCATCGGCGCCGTGTACGACGATCGCTGCCATTCAATTCCCCTCGCACAGCAAATCAGGCGCATTTACGAAAAGCGATTCGTCGGCCGAATATTGCCCGGCGACGTCACGCATGGAGTCGCCTACTTACATATGGAGGATATGGTCACGGCGTTGGCACTCGCAGTCGAACGACGCAAGGGGCTTCCGCAGGTCACGCCGTTACTCATCGGCGAATCGGAAACGCTCAGTTACGACGAGCTGCAACGTACCATCAGCCGTCAGCTTTACGGCCAGGAATGGAAAACACATCAAATCCCCAAGACATTGGCAAAACTTGGCTGCTGGCTCCAGAACCTGTTGCCCGGCGCAGATCCCTTCCTCAAGCCGTGGATGATCGATCTCTCTGACGATCATTATGCGTTCGACATCTCCCGCGCACGCACACTTCTTGGCTGGGAGCCGCGCCACTCTCTACGCACATCACTACCAAACATCATCAACGAGCTGAAGCTCGACCCAATAGGCTGGTACGAGGAAAACAATCTGAGGGCGAATACTCCTTCGTCTCAGTAGTGTCCGGTAAAACGCGATCCGATCTGGGATGATACAGTTAGAAAAAGGTTTCGTGGCGGATATGGTCAACCTGCATGCCTTTGTTGATGAGCAATCGTTTGGCCTCCTCAATCATGGGACGGCCTCCACACAGGTATGCGTCCGTGTTCGAGACCTGGTCGGCGGACACCTGTTCATGAATCAGGTCCGTGACGCGACCTCGCAATCCGTGCCAGCCCATCGGGTCTGGTTGTGAGAGGATGATGGTCGGTTCGAACCAGGGGTGGCTCTCTCTCAGATCGCTGAGCAATTTGGTATAAAAGAGGTCAGAGACATTCCGCAATCCGAAGAACAATCGGATCCGGCGTCTGCCGGTCTGTCCAAGAAGAGACAGCAGCATCGATTTGATCGGCGCAATACCGGTTCCCGTCGCAATCATCAGAATGTCTCGCTCTGATCCGTCGTCCAATCGAAAGTCACCGTAGGGGCCTTCGACCTGGATACAATCCCCTGGGCGGAGCCGATGAATGAAATTAGAACAGAACCCACCGGACACCGCGCGTACACAAATCTCAAAATGTGTCCTGTCGGAAGGTTGTGAAGAAATCGAGTAGGATCGCCGAATGACTTTATCGAGTCCCGGTACATGAAAGATCATATATTGGCCGGGAGAAAATTTAATTTCCCCCGACTCGATCGCAAATCTCTGCTCACAGACCGTCAAGGTGAGTGGCCGATACTCTTCGACACGTGCCTTGCACGCACCAAGTAAGGCGGCCCCGCGTTGCGTTCCCGCGCTCGCCCCCAGCGTGAGTGTTCCGTGGACGTCCGCCAGACACAAGAGTCGATACTGCTTAGGATCCAAACCATTACTTTCTAGTGTCCGAATCTCTCGAGCTCTCTGCGGTCCTAAGCTCTCCTCGCCTTGCACAATCTGAGTCGCACAGGTGCCACAGGCACCAGCTTTACAGGCAAATGGGACTGACGCTCCAGCGGCCTCACACACGTCATACAACCATTGCCCCTCTTCGGCATCGCAGGTAATTCCATCCCGTTGAAAGCTGACGCGGTGGATCGTTCTCATCGAGTGATATAGGCCATGGCAGATACGCACTTCACTTTGTTCAATATTATTATCTTCCTTGTTGGAATTCTCATCAGCGCCGAGTTCTCCGAACGCCGGGTGAAGAATGACATGGGGGGGAAATGAGAGACAGTTCTAACCTTGACCCACTAAATACTTACATGTCAAGCACGGCCGCCCCTCCCATCATTCATTCTCAGCTGTCCCCTTCATCTATGTCCGAGGCCTTCACGTCCCTTTAGGTGATTTTCCTCGGAGAACAGAGAGTTCATCGGAGGTGTCTTTGACCTCTGTGGTCTAACTGATCATCGCGTACGGCCTCAAGGAATTGCGATCTAAGGGACCGTTTCATCAAGACAAGTAGCAGGGCTCCCTCCGGAGATTATGTGAAACCATGTGTTCCTAGCCACCCACTCCTAGGGCCGTCCAAGCTAGTAGCCGATATTTCCGGCGTTCGAGGAGGCAGCGGATCATTCGGGACTGCATGCAGTGATACGGCAAGTAGCGGGTCTCATCAAGTACTCGGCTGCCATAGCCGATCCAATACTGAACTAAAAGATCACCCCAGGTGGGCTGGTTTCATCGGAGCACGATAGCTCCGAGTAAACACCCTCATGTTCCAGCGCGCTCCGCTCGATCACGCGGCACCTGCTGCGGGAATGGTGGCAAGTAACTCACGAACTGTGCCGGCCTGAAGGAGCTGAGCTGCATGTGTCTCCGGCGCAGGCGGTCGGGCGACCGGTGAGCCTCAATCGGTTACGTGCAAACCAGGCATACGCCTTCACAACCAATGGCTCGACTAAAGAAAGACGGCTAAGCCTAGCCAAGAATCCCAGGCCGACTGCTTCCCACATAGCTCGGAACACATCGACGCCGGTGATGACGGTCCCGTCACCCCAACGGGCATGAATGATTCTCCCAAGTTCAGCGGGAGATATGTTTATTGATGTTGGGGCAAAGTCCGGCCGTGAGAAGTCTGAAAATTTTAACCTCCCACGTCTGTCCAAGCGCCTCATCAGGGCGATTTCTCGATCGCAAATAGGGCAGGCTCCATCGAAGAATACTGTGAGCGGGTATGATGCCATCTAATCGGTCTCCCCTGGTCACCCGCGAGAGACGGTGTGTCTTATCAAGCGATCCAGCCTATGATCCAAGTCAGCGAAATTCTCCAGAACCGTAATATCGTACTTCATGAAAAGGTCACGCATGGCGAGCGCGCCATTTCCGCCGACGGCTAGATCGGAAGCGGGACGCACTTCATCGGCAAGGGCTTGAACCAGCTCAGTCGCATTGGCCTCGGGAAGTGCGACAGGAAATGACATGATGGTCAGATCCGGCTCCACCTGCTCACAGAGCCTGGTCAGTGAGGCGAGAGGCACATTGGCTCCCAAATAGTGAACCCGGCAGCCGCGAACACGACATCGATATGCCACTGCAAACGCGGCGATGTCGTGTTCCTCGCCTGGCGGGCAGGCCACGACCACTTTGGCGCCAAACTCAGCCACGGGAAGCTGATTCATGGCCGAGAAAACCTTCTGTTGGATTTGCCTCGTGACGTAATGCTCGATGGCCACATCCAGATGACCATCGTGCCAGAGCTCCCCCACCTTCTCCTGAAGCGGGAGCAAGATCCCATGCAGCGCTTCTTCAAAGGGAACTACCGCCACGGCGCCGTTCAAACGCTTTTCAAACATCACACGATTGAAGGGGCTCAAGCTAGACAGGAGTTCCTGCAGGAGCTTGCTGAAAGCATTGTCGACGAACGACACTTGCGGCGCACTGGCTTGTGCTCGCCTCAACAACTCCTCACGTCCTAGTTTCGACAGCTCTCCGATCGAGGCTCCCGTATCGAGCTGCTCCTTCAGGAACCTCAGCAACGCGACATCTTCATCAGAATAATTGCGATAACGATTGGCTCCTCGAGTCGGTTTTAGGATTTCAAATCGTCGTTCCCACACGCGAATAACATCTCGCGAGAGGCCCGTAAGTTTTGCAACTCTATGAATTCTATGATTATTCATATTCAATGCTTCAATCTTATTATAATGTTCAATGTTTGTCAAAATATCATTAAATAACACTTGACACATTAGACATTTTGGCTTATACATTAGACATACTTACGACAAACATTGAACCGCAATCCAATGGAGGTCATCATGGCAAGAGCGGAGCAAAAAGAGAAAGTCGGTCA
Organism: Nitrospira sp. ST-bin4; assembly: GCA_002083565.1. Taxonomy (GTDB): domain Bacteria; phylum Nitrospirota; class Nitrospiria; order Nitrospirales; family Nitrospiraceae; genus Nitrospira_D. Next base: position 21,552 of record MSXM01000035.1, read on the forward strand.
GATGAAGAGTCAATCAGCTCTCTCTTCGGCAGGGCTTCACTCATCCTGCCTGAGATGCGGCGGTTTTATTGTCAAGGAGGTGTCTGCGGATCTCCTGAACAGCGCGGGCGAGCTGGAATGTGTCACGACACGATGCGTGCAGTGTGGTGACATCCTCGATCCTGTCATCTTGCGGAATCGCGGCATTCGTCAACAGCCGATGACAGTCCAGCATGCAGGAAACTCCTTGCGGAGCATTTCTTCGATGGAGCATCGATAGACGTGTTGTCATCGGTGGGTGACTGATAAGTTTCAACTACGCTGATCCATCATGTGGAATTTCGGAAACCGATTTGATTGTGTGAAGACTCAACCGGGAGATGTGCACTTTGGATCATCTATTTTATTGCGACAATGCGATCGTGGACCTCGTCTTTTCGGAATCGATCCACTGCAGTAGTCATCAAGCCAGGGCGGTCCTGGTGTTCTAAACCAAGGGGGTATCTTATGCGGAGTCAAACAGTGTTTCAGGTCGGAGTAGGGGTGGCATTGATGGTTGGAGCCGTCACCGTTGCCACGGCGGCGGACATGCCAAGCGGCGAGAAGGACATGGTGCTCATCCCGAAGGGAGAATTCACCATGGGGAGTAGCGAACATTCAGATGAAGCAAAGCACCAGGTCGTGCTGGACGCCTATCTGATCGACAAGTTCGAAGCCTCCAATGCACGGTACAAGGAGTTTATGAAGGCTAACAGTCACCCCGCACCGGCCTATTGGGATGACCCGCGGCTGAACAAGTCGAGCCATCCGGTTGTCGGTGTGAGCTGGACTGATGCAAACGCATTCTGCAAATGGGAGGGCAAGCGTCTTCCGACTGAAGCAGAGTGGGAGCGAGCGGCCAAAGGCCCGCAGGGGGACAACCACTATCCATGGGGACACACGCTTGACCCGAAAAAGGCCAATTATGCTCAGAATGTTGGCCGCACAACGCCTGTGGATTCCTATCCCGACGGGGTTAGCGGATTCGGTGTCTACAACATGGCCGGTAACGTCTTCGAATGGGTTGAGGATTGGTATGACCTGAAATACTACAAGGAGAGCCCGGCCTTGAACCCCCGGGGAGCCGAGAAGGGCTACAACTTTGCGAATCAAGGGCCGGTGCGGGTCCTGCGCGGCGGTTCCTGGCTCGCGCCGGAAAGCTCACTGCACACAAGCCACCGATTCTGGAATCAGCCTGACAATAACTCCTATGGCGTCGGGCTCGGATTCCGTTGCGCGAAGTCGGCACAGACGGTGTCCGACGAGGCCGCGCAATCAGGCCGCGACGCATTCATTCAGGCGCTAGTTGCGATGGGTGCTGAAAAACACACTGAGGCATTGGCCGCCATTGAGAAGGCGTTGGCCTCGGATCCGGACAACAAGGAGTACGTTTCGACCCGTGAACTGATTAAGAAGAGCATCAAGAAGAAATAGGAGCAGAACTGACGGAGGGGGGCCTTCGCCCCCTTCCTATGGGCCAGGTTGTGGGGGAGGTCTCTCGTGAATACGTCTGACACCACAGGGGCAGGTACATCGCCGGTGAATCCAGCAGCTATCCCGGGCACCTCTCTTATTCTGCTCACTGGTGCGAGCGGTTATATCGGTGGTCGACTGCTACCTTCGCTGGAAGAACAAGGCTACCGGCTCCGATGCCTGGCCAGGCATCCTGACATTCTGAGACAGAAGGTCAGTTCCACAACTGAAATAGTCTCGGGTGATGTTCTTGACAGACCGAGTCTCGACAACGCGTTACGCGGAGTCGACGTGGCCTACTACATGGTCCACTCCATGAGTTCGACTGGCTCGTTTGAGGAGACGGACCGGCAGGCGGCGCGGAACTTTAGTGAAGCAGCGAAGGCAGCGGGTGTGAAGGGCCTCATCTATGTGGGAGGCCTGGGCAGCGATGAGGAAGAACTCTCAACGCATCTGCGCAGTCGACACGAGGTCGGCGACATCTTAAGAGAGTCAGGACTCCCGGTTTGTGAGTTTCGTGCATCCGCCGTCATCGGCTCCGGCAGCGCCTCGTTTGAGTTGATTCGTGCGCTGGTGGAACGGCTACCGATCATGCTCACCCCCCGATGGGTCAAGGGCAAAGCCCAGCCCATCGCCATCGACGACCTCTTGGATTACCTGATGGAAGCGCTTCGGATTCCCACATCCAGTTACCGCATTTACGAGGTCGGTGGTGCCGACGAAGTATCCTACGCGGAGATGATGCGAGCGTACGGGCGGCAACGTGGACTTAAGCCTCTCATCATCCCGGTGCCGGTCCTCACCCCCTGGCTGTCTGCTCTGTGGCTGGGATTGATCACGCCGCTCTATGCTCGCATCGGCCGAGCGATTATTGAGAGCATCGTCCATGTCACGGTAGTACGGGACAATGCTGCACTGACAACTTTCTCTGTACGTCCAATGGGAATCGACGAGGCAATTCGCCGGGCTCTGGCCCATGAAGAGACGCATTTCGCCGCTACACGCTGGTCCGACTCGCTCTCTTCTTCCGGCACGCAGAAGTCGTGGGGAGGCGTGCGGTTCGGCACGCGCATCGTCGATTCACGGGCGTTAACGGTCGAAGCGCCGCCTGAAGCCGTCTTCAGATGTATTGAGAGAATCGGCGGTGACCACGGTTGGTACGCCTGCAACTGGCTGTGGCGGGTGCGAGGCTTCATCGACCTACTTCAAGGGGGTGTCGGCATGGGACGGGGACGGCCTTCTTCCACGACCCTCCGCGTCGGGGACACGGTCGACTCATTTCGCGTTGAAGCGATTGAGCCGAACCGCCACCTGCGGCTCAAGTCCGAGATGAATTTGCCCGGGCGGGCGTGGCTGGAGTTTGAGGTGACGGAGGCCGGAGCTTCAACGCAGATACGGCAGACGGCGATCTTTGATCCGGTGGGACTGACAGGACAACTTTATTGGTATTCCCTCTACGTGCCCCACGAGTTTGTGTTTAGTGGAATGTTGCAGGGCATCGCCCGAGCAGCCTTGCGGGAAATGAGAGAATTGAATATGCCACAAGCACCTAATAAGCAGACAGCCACGACACAGAGTGGCTGAACCTGGCCTCGCGAGAGAGGCCGCGACAGCTTTCAAGGGGCACACCAAAGTGTGATGGAGGTCTGAAATGCATACGACAAGAATTATTGTGATCGCGGCGTTGGCAACCGCATTCACAACAGTGAACCCGACAGTCCGTGCGGAGGAATCCCTGATCCCGAAAGATATGGTGTACATCGGCCAGGGGCCTTCGATCATGGGACTCGACAAGGAAGGAGCTACTCAACAGGCTAATATCCCTGCGAGGTATCACAGGCGAAACAGAACGCCCGCTCCCACATTGAACGACGAAAGCCCGGCCCATATGGTGTTTCTCGATTCCTACCTGATCGATAAGTATGAAGTTTCCAACAGGGACTATGGAGATTTTATGAGAACGACGGGACACGGAGGGCCCGCATATTGGGATGATCCCCGTCTAAATGGCCGGACACAACCGGTGGTCGGCGTCAACTGGTACGACGCCCGTGCCTATTGCGAGTATCGCGGCAAGCGGCTGCCGACGGAAGCGGAGTGGGAGAAGGCCGCCCGAGGGCCTGATGGCAATCTCTATCCCTGGGGCAACGACTTTGATCCGGCAAAGGCCAACTATGGGAAAAATCACGATGGCACCAGGCCGGTCGATTCATATCCCGATGGAGTCAGCTACTACGGCCTCCATAATATGGCCGGTAATGCTTTTGAGTGGGTCTTGGACTGGTACGACCCCCGCTACTACAGCCAGCTGGAACCAATGGTCAATCCTACTGGACCGGATAAGCCCGTCTGGATAGGAGGCACCGGGACCTATGTGGATCTGCTGACACTCGGAGAGAAACGAGTGATTCGAGGCGGATCCTGGGTCGCACCAGAAGGCTCGGTCAGGTCGACGCACCGATTCTGGAATCACCCTCTCAATAACAGCTACGGCGTGGGGCTGGGATTCCGCTGCGCGAAAACTGCCCCACCAGAAATCGATCAGCGAATTAAAGAGGCCGCCATTTTTGCCTACATCGAAATGGGGCGAGAACGATTCGCAGAGGCCCAACAGGCCCTTGCTCAGGGACTGGCCATTGACCCCAAGAATCCGGAGCTCGTGGAGCTAGAACATTTGATTGAGCAATCGATGAAGCGACCGTGAAGGGAGACTTCACGGGCTATTTCTCATGGTTTGATCGTGACGGAGGCGCACCGATGATACACAACAGGATTCTATATCTAGGGATTGTCCTCATCGCCCTACTCGGGGCTTCATCCCTCTACGCTGGTCCCATCGATTCACCCGGACACGCGCATCAGGATAAGGCCCAATTGGTTCATGCGGCCAATCATGACGTAGACCAGGCATGGGAAATCTACCATCGAGCCGCGTTGGGGGGAACAGTGGCCTCGCCTGCCCTTCAGGCGGAAATCGAGCAGCATCTGCACGAAGCCAGAACCCTCGTGACCCAGGCGCAAGAAGCAGCGGATCGGGGGGATGATCGGCAGGTGGAGGAGCTATGCAAACAAGTCAGACTCCATACCACCCTAGCAATCGAGGGTAGCAAGGAGCGGAAGAAATGATCACTGGTCTGCGGCGCGGATCAACTCAATTCAACAGATTGACGGTGGTGATTTTCACGGCCATTGCGCTCCTCCAGTCGCTCACCGTGGAAGCGTTGCCGGGAACGATAGGGCCGGACCCGGTGCCGATGGTCACGATTCCGGCCGGAGAATTTCTGATGGGCAGTCCAGAAGGAAAAGGCCGGGATGATGAGAGGCCGCAGCGATCTGTATACCTCGATGAGTTCACGATCGATCAAGTCGAAGTGACGAATGAACGGTATATGGCCTTTGTGAAATCCACCGGCCATCGCACACCACCCAATCCGTATGGCACCGGGCCCCTCCAATCAGTTAAGGGCATTGAGCAGTTACCCGTAGTGCAGACGACCTGGTATGACGCCAAGTCCTATTGTAGCTGGGCCAAGAAACGGCTGCCGACGGAAGCAGAATGGGAAAAGGCTGCTCGCGGGACAGACGGCCGCCTCTTTCCCTGGGGAAATGACCCTCCCACGCCCAAACGGGCAAATTTCGATCGAGAGTGGGAGGATGAGCACACCTTACACGCGGTCGGATCTCTTCCCAGTGGAGATTCACCCTACGGAGTGAAGGACATGGCGGGAAACGTCAGGGAGTGGGTCTCCGATTGGTATGACGCGGAGTACTATCAACATGCGCCCAATCGGAATCCACAAGGTCCCGACAAGAAGGGTGTGGTGCGATCGATTCGTGGTGGGTCCTGGCATAGTCCGGCGTCCGATATCACCGCATCGGCCCGTGGCCGCGGCGGGTTCGCTTTGCAAACGCATGGCACAGGATTTCGCTGTGTCCGTGGTCTTGAAGAAGTACTCCCGAAGAAGTGACTGGTTGCAGTGATAGTGCGAGGCAATACGATGGCAGCGACAGGAGTTCGGAGGCCGGTTTGTTTCTCCTGCAGAGGTGACGCCGCACTCCGCACGGCGTCGCCCGCTGAGGCAGCCAGGTCTCTCCCAGGTGAGAAACCTGGCTCCTCGGTGAACAGTGGAATCGATGTCCGGGCACATGGCTTCTGCCAATTTTGAGAAGGAGGACGGCTATGGATATGACCTTCACCATTTTGGTCGCAATGGGATTTCTCACTTCTGTTGTGATGGCTCAACTCTTTCAGACTGTTCCCGCTGTTGTTAGGCGACGGGTCAGCGAAAAACCGACCCGAAGGTAAGACGCTATCGGCTTGCCAGGTGCATTAGTCGGCCTGTCGATGGCTCTTTCAGGAGACATGTCCATGAACATCGTAATAGCTGGAGGAACAGGATTCATCGGTCGTGCATTGTGCACGGCGCTCTCCCAGCAGAGCCATAGAGTGACAATCCTCACAAGAAATTCGGGGAGCGCAGAGCGGCGCTTAGGTAACAACCTGTTGTCCGTCGAGTGGACTGGTCGAAATACAGGACCCTGGGAACAGGCACTTGAAGGAGCAGATGCGGTCATTAACCTCGCTGGGGCTCCGATCGCCGATGCCCGTTGGACGCCTGTTCGGAAACAACTCCTCATCGATAGTCGAGTCCACACGACGCGTATCATCGTGGAAGCAATGTCCCGCCGGTCTGCAATACCGCGGGTGCTCATCAGCGCATCCGGTATCGGCTATTACGGTGCCAGCAATGATCGGGTGCTGGATGAGGGCACAGCGCGCGGTCAGGGATTCCTTGCCGACCTGTGCCTCGAATGGGAAGCGGAGGCGCTACGCGCTGCGGAGTTCGGCACGCGAATCGTGCTGCTACGAACCGGAATGGTGCTCGAACAAGATGGCGGGGCCTTGCCCAAGATGCTGCTGCCCTTTCGATTGTTTGCAGGCGGTCCGATCATGCCGGGCACTCAATGGGTCTCCTGGATTCATCGGTGTGATCATATCGGTCTGATCCAATGGGCACTCGCAAACAATCATGTTTCTGGTCCCCTCAATGCTGTGGCCCCCGAGCCGGTGACGATGAAGACGTTTTGTGAAGTTCTTGGACGGGTGCTGCACCGACCGTCGTGGCTTCCGGTTCCAGGATTTGCCTTGAAGATACTCGTTGGTGAGTTGGGCACATTGATGACGACCGGCCAGCGGGTGATTCCAGCGAAAGCCATGGCGCAAGGCTATCCGTTTCAGTATCCAACGCTGGAGCCGGCCTTACAAGCCATCGTGACCGGAACGACAGCAGCGGCTGCTCTAAGGACGGCATGAGCCACAGGGATATGACGGTGCATGGACAGCTCCGCAATCTATATAGCAACCGGACTGATCGCGGGATCTCTTGTGGTGGCGGCCCTGTGTGTACTTGGATTGGTAGTCTCTATGTCGTCACCAGGAGGTGTACTGATGAAAATCTCAGGCTTTCAATTTGCGGCAGTATTGATGATGGGTCTGCTTGTTACCTCTTGTGCCATGGCCGACCAACACACGGCCCAGGCTCCCTATGGGCATCGAGATGCGACAAAACTCGCTCATGGCATTATCGGCATATCTCTTCAGCTAAGTGCTGAGCGGATCGGAGAGCCGGCCATCCTCTATGTCGGCATGGTCCATCCTGGTGGACCTGCTCACCAGGCAGGACTTCGACATGGGGATGAGGTCGTCAGTGTTGATGGAGCTCCCGTGAAAGGAAAGAGTTATGACCAGGTGGTCAGCATGATACGAGGGGAAGCGGGAACTGTCGTGAAGGTTGGTATCAAGGGCGAGAACGGTCTTCGTGAGCTTTCAATCGAGCGGGTGGCGGGTGACAAGCTGAAACGACCGGAAGGATCCCATGGAAAACCTGAGTAAGAGAACATAACCGTTGCTTCGGGGATTTGTACCGGGATCGACTTGGTTAGTTCTGGGAGAGTCCATCTATGCGAGGAATAGTCTGGTACAGGAGGGATTTGCGCATTGCAGACCATCCGGCCTTGTCGGCGGCCTGCAAAGGCTGGAGCGAGGTAATCCCGCTCTTTGTGTTCGACGAGCCTTTGTTGCACTCCCATGTGTTCGGCTCCGCCTGTGTGAATTTTATGCTCGGATGTCTCCAGGACCTGGCGTCGTCTTTGTCGGACCGAGGTCTCACGCTTCAGTGGCGACGCGGCGAACCGGTGGAGGAGGTCCTCCGCGCCGCTCGCGAATGGAAGGTTGATGCGGTCTACTGGAATCGTGACTATGAGCCGAGAGCGATTGAGCGAGACCGCATAATCGCGCAACGGTTGGGGCAGGCCGGCGTGGTCGTCCGCACGTTCAAAGATCATGTCGTATTCGAAGCGGATGAGGTGCGTGGCGCGACCGGCGAGCCGTTACAGCGGTACAGCGCGTATCGCGCCCGCTGGTGGACGAAATGGCATGCAACAACCCCAGCAGTTCTGCCGGTCCCTACCGCACTTGCAGAAAAGGTGGCTGCCCCGCGGCCCGTCTCAAGCCATCTCCCTACAGCCCCCGAACTGGGATACGATCCGGTCGCATTGCGGTTTGAGCCGGGCGAGCGGAACGCCCTGAAGCGGTTGCGCTGGTTTGTGCAAGGTCCCCTACATTCCTACGCGACAAACAGAAACCTGCCGGCGAACGATGGGTGTTCACAACTTTCACCACACTTCCGTTTTGGAACACTGTCGCCTCGCAAGGGGATTCACACGGCGTTGAACGCGCTGGCCAAAGGCGGGCGAGTGTCCCGGCCCGATGTTCTGACCTGGGTTGATGAGTTAATCTGGCGTGAGTTCTTTCATCAAGTATTGGCTTCGTTTCCACACGTTGCGGAGGGCCCCTTCCGCAATGTGGCCGTCGCACCGTCGCGTGAGTCGGGTCCGGTCCGAGACAGCCTGTTTCAAGCCTGGTGTCACGGGCAGACCGGCTATCCGATCGTGGATGCGGGGATCAGGCAACTCAATCAAACGGGATGGATGCACAACCGTGTCCGAATGGTCGTGGCATCCTTTCTCATTAAAGATCTTCGGATCGACTGGCAGAGCGGCGAACGATATTTCATGCAGCATCTCATCGATGCTGACGTGGCGGCAAACAACGGTAATTGGCAGTGGTGTGCCTCCACCGGCACGGATGCCATGCGGGGCTATCGGATTTTCAATCCTGCGCTTCAAAGCAAGAAGTTTGACCCGGACGGCGCCTACATCCGCCGGTATGTTCCGGAACTGGCCCATGTATCTGCGAAGCATATTCATGAGCCGCATCTCATGACCGCAGATGAGCAGGAACGCGCTCGATGCCGAATCGGGGACGATTATCCTCTCCCGGTTGTGGACCATCAACATGCCCGACAGGAATATCTCAACCTCGGAAAGCAGGAGGTAATGAGATGACGACCTCCCCGCTTCGCCTTGGAATCAGTCGGTGTCTTCTCGGAGATGAGGTGCGCTTCGACGGAGGACACAAACGGGACCATTTCTTGACCGATGTATTGGGCCCCTACGTCGAATGGGTACCGGTCTGCCCTGAGGTGGAAGCGGGATTGGGCACTCCGCGCGAAGCCATGCGCTTGGTGGGTAATCCGCATCGTCCCCGGCTGATGACAATCACGAGCAAGCACGATCACACCGAGGCGATGGAGGCAATGGTCGATGGTCGGCTCGACTCACTCCGGACATTGGACCTCTCAGGGTATGTCTTCAAGAGAGGCTCGCCCAGTTGCGGGGTCGAACGGGTGCGCGTGTACACCGTACAAGGCATGCCGAGCCACAGCGGCGTCGGAATCTTCGCGAAGGCCTTCATAGAGCAGTTTCCGCTGATTCCCGTCGAGGAGGAAGGGCGGCTCTCTGATCCATCGCTGCGGGAGAACTTCATCGAGCGGGTATTCTGCTATCGCCGGTTTCAGGATCTGGTGCAGAACGGAGTCACGAGACAAGCTCTCATACGCTTCCACACGATCCATAAATATCTGTTGTTAGCCCATAGCCAGGAGCATTACGAAACGATGGGCCGTCTGGTCGGACAAGTGGAGCGCTACCGCCTTAAAGAATTGACGTCGAAGTACGGTGAGCACTTCATGAAAGCCCTGACGATGAAGGCGACGGTGCGGAAGCACGTCAATGTGCTGCAGCATATTGTGGGCTACTTCAAGAGTCGGTTGACCACTGAAGAAAAGGCCGAGCTGTTGGGCGTGATTGCCGACTATCATCGGGGGCTTACGCCTCTGATCGTCCCTCTCACGCTGGTCAAGCATTACGTCCAGATCCTCGACGTCGGATACATTCGCGATCAGGTCTATCTGAACCCGCATCCGAAAGAGCTCATGTTGCGGAATCATGCGTAAGGGGGGAATGCAATGCCACATGTTGTCGTAGAAGAAGCCGGAGATCTGCAGGGCCTTTATCAGGTGTTCACGCCGATGGTTCACCGGACCGAAAACGAGATTCTTAAAGTTCAGGAATTCTATTTGTCCCGGAGCGGAAAAGACGCCCTGCTGGAGTCCGTGGCGATCGAGAAGGGTGCTGCGTGCACGTTCTTTGTCCAGCTCAAGTTGCACGAGAAAGCAATCACCGTCCGTTTGTTGCCGGCTACCGATCCTGTGAAAACCCCCGCGGTCAAGAAGCTGATGGCTCTCGTCGCCGGATTCATTCGAAAGGTGTACCCGGGAAGTCGCTATGGAAAGACCAATTTACAAGAATACCTCGAGGCAACAGTGCGTTCAACGTGAGGAGACACAGACGCGAGTCACAACAAGAGGAGTGAGGGATGGCGAGAAGCACACGAGGAGTGATTCTGGTCGGTCACGGCGGCATTCCGAAGGGATGCCCTCAGGATATGGTCACGAAACTGAAACGGTTGGAGACTCAGCGGCGTGCCGCAAAACTTCCGCCATCGGTGGAAGAGCTTGAGTTGGATGCCAAGATCCGCCGGTGGCCGAGAACGGCCGAAACGGATCCCTACCAAGCGGGTCTTGAAACGGTAGCGGCACACCTTCGGGCTCAACTCAACGGCGCGCTCTTTGCCGTGGCCTACAACGAGTTTTGTGCGCCGACGTTGGAGGAATCGGTCGAGGCGTTGATCAAGCAGGGAGCGTCTCATATTACCGTGACGACAACGATGTTCACGCCAGGTGGGTCGCATTCGGAAGTTGAAATTCCGGAAATCCTTTATCAGTTGCGGCCGCAGTATCCTGACGTGGAGCTGCGTTACGCCTGGCCGTTCGATCTTGAGCTGGTCGCAAACACCTTGGCGGAGCAGGTGAAGCGTTTTTCATGACGATGGCTAGGGGGCGGTATCCCTACGTGCTCTTTGGTTGGAGGCAAAGCCCGTGCAACATCTCGCTCATCTTGCATTGAACCTGGCCGAACGGGGACTGTTCCCGGACGTGGTGCTCAGATGGGGGATCCGACAGTTGGTCACACAGCGCCTCCGGGAGATCAGGTCCGGCGACGCGCGAACAGCAGCGCTGCAAGAAAAGCGGTTTATCGACGAGATGCGCCGTGCGCCCATCGCGGTAGTGCCGGAGAAAGCCAATGATCAGCACTATGAGGTTCCGGTTGAGTTTTTTAGCCGGGTCCTCGGGCCGCATCTGAAATACAGCAGCGCCTTCTGGCCCGCCGATGCAAAGACCCTAGACCAGGCAGAAGCCGCCGGCCTGCGTGAATCCTGCCTCCATGCGGGCCTGATGAACGGGCAGACGATCTTGGAGCTCGGATGCGGCTGGGGATCTCTCACCTTATGGATGGCTGAGCAGTACCCCGACAGCCGTATCACGGCGGTCTCCAATTCCCGCTCGCAGCGGGCCTACATTGAGGCCCAAGCCAGAGCGCGCGGCCTACAGAACCGGATCCGGGTACTGACCTGCGACATGAACACGTTCGAGGTCGACCCAGGGCTCTTCGATCGGGTGGTGTCGGTGGAAATGTTTGAACACATGCGTAACTGGCCTGATCTCTTTGTGCGCGTCCGCCGATGGCTGAAACCAGGCGGCCGGTTCTT
>MSXM01000035.1:33177-33298 GCA_002083565.1 Nitrospira sp. ST-bin4
GTCAGGACCAGCTTGCCTGCGTGGACCATTGGCGATGGGACGGCACGCACTATGAGAAGACGGCCAACGCCTGGCTGGCCAATATGGATTCCGCCCGCGAGACACTGTGGCCGGTGATCGA
>MSXM01000117.1 GCA_002083565.1 Nitrospira sp. ST-bin4
CGGGGGACGATGCAGCGTGTCGGCTGGTTTCGGTCATCATTGGGCAGCAGAGTGGTCGTATCCCTGACAGGCCTGGGGCTTGTCGGATTTGTTGTGTTCCATATGCTCGGCAATCTGCAAGTCTTTGAGGGGCCCGACGCGCTCAATAGTTATGCTGCGATGTTGCGCGATATGCCGATGTTTCTCTGGGCTGCGCGGATTGGGCTGCTTGGCGTCGCGATCTTCCACATTGCCTTGGCGATTCAGTTGGCTCTGCGCAATCGACGCGCCCGCCCGGCGGGCTATGCCCTCCGTGAATATCGGCACGCGTCCGTGGCCTCCCGCACGATGGCGCTCACCGGCAGTGTGTTGTTGGTTTTTGTCGTGTTTCATCTCCTGCATCTCACAGCGGGACTCACCGATCCGTCAGGTAATAATCGATTGGATGCAGGAGGCCATGCCGATGTCTATGGCAAGGTTGTTCATGCCTTTCAGAACCCTCTTTATGTCGTGATCTATCTCGTCGGGCAACTTGCGCTCGGTGTGCATCTGAGCCATGCAGTATCCGGCAGCTTGCAGACGTTGGGGATTGAGCATGCGGCCTTCAACCGCCTGTTCAAAGCGGCCGGACCGGCGGTTGCAGTATTAGTTGTATTCGGCAATCTGGCGATTATCTTTGCCATCTTTTTTGGAATTGTGCGCGCATGACGAGACTCGATGCCAAGATTCCCTCCGGGCCGTTGGAGGCCAAATGGGACCGACGCCGGTTCAGTGAAAAGCTTGTAAGCCCCGCCAATAAGCGCCGGATCAAGATCATTGTTGTCGGTACCGGTTTGGCTGGTGCCAGTGCGGCCTCTACCTTGGGGCAACTCGGTTATGAGGTGGAATGTTTCTGTTTCCAGGACAGCCCGCGCCGTGCCCACAGTATTGCGGCACAAGGTGGGATCAATGCGGCAAAAAATTATCAGGACGACGGGGATAGCGTCGCGCGGCTTTTCTACGATACGATCAAAGGCGGAGACTTCCGTTCGCGGGAGGCGAACGTCTATCGCCTCGCCCAGGTCAGCACCCAGATTATCGATCAATGTGTGGCGCTTGGTGTTCCCTTTGCCAGGGAGTACGGCGGCCAGCTGGCCAACCGTTCGTTCGGTGGCGTGCAAGTGTCGCGGACGTTTTACTGCCGAGGCCAGACCGGACAACAGTTGCTCTTGGGTGCGTACTCCGCGCTCTGCTGGCAAATCGAACGTGGTCGGGTGACCATGCGTCCGCGCACCGACATGCTCGACCTCATCATTGACGAGGGACATGCGCGAGGGATCGTGGTCCGCGATTTGGTCACCGGTCGGATTACGGCCCATACAGCCCACGCCGTCGTGTTGGCTACCGGTGGGTACAGCAATGTCTATTATCTGTCCACGAATGCGAGCGGGAGCAACGTGACCGCGACGTACCGCGCGTGGAAACAAGGCGCCGCCTTCGCCAATCCCTGCTTCACGCAGATCCATCCCACGGCGATCCCGCCGGCTGAAACACAGCAGGCCAAACTGACGCTGATGTCCGAGTCTCTCCGGAACGACGGGCGGCTCTGGGTGCCGGCCATGCCGTCGGACAGACGACCTCCGGGCACGATCCCCTCTTCTGAGCGGGACTATTTCTTGGAACGCCGCTACCCGGGTTTCGGCAACCTGGTGCCCCGAGACGTTGCCGCTCGTGCCGTCAAATCGCTGTGTGATGAGGGGCGGGGAGTCGGGCCGGGCGGCCAAGGGGTCTATTTGGATTTCAGCGAGGTCATCGAACAGCAAGGGTCCGATGTCGTGCGCGAGCGGTACGGCAATCTGTTCGATATGTATCGGCGGATTACCGGGGAAGACGCTTACCAGGCACCTATGCGCATCTATCCGGCGCCACACTATACGATGGGGGGGCTCTGGGTTGATTACAATCTTATGAGTACGGTCCCCGGTCTCTTTGTCATCGGCGAGGCAAATTTCGCGGACCACGGCGCGAACCGATTGGGTGCCAGTTCGCTGATGCAGGGGCTTGCCGACGGGTATTTCATTCTGCCCTATACGATCGGACATTACCTGGCCACGACGAAGATTTCGCCTCCTGCCGCGGATCACACCGTGTCACGCGCGGCGGTGGAGCGTGTCAGCGGCAGGTTGAACGCACTACTTCAGCCGAGCGGACATCGAACGGCTGCCTCGTTCCATCGGGAGCTGGGGAAAATATTGTGGGATTACTGTGGGATGGCACGCTCTAACGCAGGGCTGAATCGTGCGCTACGGGAGATCCCGGCGTTGCGCGAAGAATTCTGGCGCACTGTGGTGGTCCCTGGGTCTGGAGAAACGTTCAATCAAGAGCTGGAGTATGCGGGTCGGGTCGCGGACTTCCTCGAGTTCGGCGAACTGCTCTGCCACGACGCCCTGTATCGGGAGGAGTCTTGCGGAGCGCACTTCCGGGAGGAGCATCAAACCGCCGATGGCGAGCCACAGCGTGACGATGAACGATTCGCCCACGTCGCCGCGTGGGAATATCGGGAGGATGGTCCACCCATTCTGCACAAGGAACCGCTCAGCTTTGAGTTCGTGCAGCCGACGACCAGAAGCTATCAATAGTTGGTGAGGGGTGAGTGGTAAAGGGTGAGAGGTAAGGAGGCAGGGGCAAGGGGTGTGGAGGAAAGTGTGAGGGGATTGGGCAAGAGGCTGATGGGGAAAGTATGAAGTTCACTCTGAAAGTCTGGCGGCAACGGGGGCCTGATGATAAAGGCCGGTTTGAGCCCTACGAAGCCCAGGATGTCAGTCCCGACATGTCGTTTCTGGAAATGCTTGATGGGGTCAATGAGCGCTTGATCCTGGCCGGTGAAGAGCCCGTGGCGTTTGAGCATGACTGCCGCGAGGGGATCTGTGGGAGCTGCTCGCTCGTGATCGACGGGGTGCCTCATGGCCCCGAACGCGGGATCTCGACTTGCCAACTCTATATGCGGCAGTTTTCCGATGGAGCCACAATTACCATCGAGCCCTGGCGCGCGCGCGCGTTCCCCATTATTAAAGATCTTGTCGTAGACCGGCGGGCGCTGGACCGGGTGATGCAGGCAGGGGGCTATATCTCCATCAACACCGGTGGAGCGGTGGACGGCAATGTGCTGTTGATTGGCAAAGAGCAGGCCGAGACCGCAATGGATGCGGCCTCATGTATCGGCTGCGGTGCGTGTGTCGCTGCGTGCAAGAATGCATCGGCCATGCTGTTTGTGGCGGCCAAAGTCTCTCATTTGGCAGCGCTACCGCAAGGCAAACCGGAACGGGCCCGTCGTGTCATAGCGATGATGGAGGCCATGGACCGGGAAGGCTTTGGCTCCTGCGGGAATCAGTACGAGTGCGAAGCGGTGTGCCCCAAGAACATCAGTGTCCGTTTCATCGCCACACTCAATCGAGAATATCTCCGTGCCGGCCTTGTCGAGTCCGGTCTGCAGACAGAACCCGACTCAACCGATCAAGAGTCAGGCTAGCGTCCTATCCCAACGAGCTCTGGCCAGTGGCTGGGAGCGCCCGCGTAAGATGGCAATCCGCTTGACTGTGAGCGAAAGGCCTTTATAGTGCTATCTGGAACGAGAGTGGCGCGTCTGTCAGTGACGGAGGCTATGCTGAATGAGCCGTCAAGTCATCTGTCCACATTGTCGGAAGGGCGGCGCGTTTCGTTCACGGCCGCAGTCGCCGCACGAATACATCGCATCGTGGATATGGATTGTTCCGTTTCAGTGTCAGTTCTGTAGTCATCGATTCCTCGCCTGCCGACTAGGGAAGGAGAGCTCCGATCGTCTGATTGATCGGCGGGAGCATCTCCGTATTCCTGTGCGGCTGTGCCTGTCATTTTCAGGCGGGAAAATGCGAGGGGAAGGCACCGTGATGGATCTGTCTCTGGGCGGATGCATCATCAAAAGTGAGACAAACGTGCATGTTGATGACATCTTCTATCTGGAGATTGCTGTCGCTGAAGATGAACCTCCGATTGAAGTGGCGGCGATGGTCCGTTCCATCAGCGCGCGTGGCATTGCCTTCAAGTTTCTCCGGAAAGCTCAAGAAAACAAACGGCTGCTTTCGTTCATCCAGTCTCACGCAGGATCTACCTCCTCCGTTCTCTCTCACGCGGTCGAGTTGACAGGCACCGTTCCACTTGCCCAGGGCAGGGGTACTTCCGGTAAGTAGTGCGCTAAAGCGGTGTTTCCCAGGCTGAAGAAAGCGGGTAGTCCGTTATCAAACGGTCATGTTCTGCGAGATCGTACGCTTCGATGGTCAGATCATTCCTGTGTAGCGGCTCTATACACTGAGGGGAGGAAAGGAAATCGATAAGGGCTTGGGCGCTCGCTTCGCTAGAGAACCGACAGAGGCCGTACTCGGGCATGTTGGACGAGGGATGCCAGAAGGCGAGGTTGATCGCACTTCCTTGATAGATGCCCAGCGTGTGATGTCGCACTTGAAACCCACCCGGTAGCTGGGACGACCGTTCAAGAGACACGCGACCTCCTTTTCCAGATGCTTATGATAAAGAGTATCTGATGATACCATGAGTGGCGCCGGTGTCTCCTCCCCTCACCTGCCGCTTTCTGATGAACAGGTGGCGATCTGGCCTGAATGTCCACCAAGGCTTTCCTCATGTTCCGTGAGGCGCTCAATTAAATTGTAATAGAAACCGATAAAGGAAAGACGCAATGTTGACAGGGCATACGGGCACATTATTCGAGTGATAGGGAGGCCATGGCATGTGGAAGCAAGAGAATACCGCGTACGCTGAGGATGGAACAGCTCTGGTGAGACAAGGATTGACGGGAGGGAGGCCTGTGCCTGCAGACACGGTGATTGCCTTCATCGGAAAGGGCGTCGCGTTCAAGGGCGTGATTACCTATTCCGGTACGGTGCGGATCGACGGGACCTTGGATGGTGAAATCTATACCGACGGAGGATTGATCGTGGGGCCCGAGGCGGTGATCACAGCCAAAGT
>MSXM01000036.1 GCA_002083565.1 Nitrospira sp. ST-bin4
CGGCCTACGACTACTGCATCAAGTCCTCCCACGCGTTCAATCTCCTGGATGCACGCGGCGCCATCAGTGTGGCCGAGCGGACCGGGTATATTGCCAGAGTGCGAGCCCTGGCCCGGCAATGCGCTGAGCGTTATATCGAAGAGCGTGCGGCCATGGGCCATCCGTTGCTGAGTGGTACAGGCTCGCATGGTGCCGTCAAATCGGGCAGGTCTGGCTCGACAACCCGAGCAGGCCGAAAGTAGCAGACGATGGCTATGCGTAAGCAGGCAGGACGTCCGGGCATTAAGCTGAAAAAGACCGTCAGAACTTCTGCCCCGGCTGTGGCAGAACTGCTGCTTGAAATCGGTGTTGAAGAACTGCCGTATCACTTTATCGTTCCTGCGCTGGCATCGCTCAAGGAATCCGCCGAGCGGCTGTTTCGAGATCAACGGCTGGCCTTTCAATCCATTCGCACGCTGGGCACGCCGCGCCGGCTGACAGTGGTGGTCGAGGGTCTGGCAACCGGGCAAACCTCCATCATCAAAGAAGCGATGGGACCGTCGAAGACTGTTGCGTTCGACCAGGCCGGCCTACCGACCAGAGCGGCGATGGGATTTGCCACAGGTCAGGGTGTTGCTGTTCAGGATCTACAGGTGCGACAGACGCCGAAGGGCGAGTACCTTTTCGCGGTGAAACATGAAAAAGGGCAGCCGGCCACATCCGTGCTGGTCGATGTGCTGCCGCGGCTGGTGTCGGCTCTGACATTTCCTAAAGCGATGAAATGGAATGAGACCGGTGTACGCTTTGCCCGTCCTGTTCGATGGGTGCTCGCGCTATATGGAGGCGCAGTGCTTCCAATTGAAGCGGCCGGGATCAAGGCATCCGATCGAACCAGGGGCCATCGGGTTGTAGGCGGAGGGAAATGGTTGTCGGTGCGGGATGCAGCTTCCTATGTGAGAATCCTGGAGCGCCAGGGCGTCATCGTCGATCCGCAACGACGCCGTCAATTGATTCAAGAGCAGATTGCCGCTATTTGTGGCAAGACGGGATTTCGTCTGAATGAAGACGAGGCCCTGCTCGACCAGGCCGTGTATACGACGGAATTACCCTCGTCCATCATTGGATCATTCAAGGATGCCTACCTGGATGTGCCAGAGGAAATTCTGATCACTTCGATGAAGGAACATCAGGGCTTCTTTTCCTTGCGTCACAAGCAGACCGGCAAGCTGGTCGCGCATTTCATCGCCGTGGCCAACAACCGCGTCAAGGACATGTCCCTCATTCGCGAAGGCAATGAGCGGGTGCTGGCGGCGCGGTTGGCTGACGCGAAATTCTTTTTCGATGAAGACCGGAAGGTGAAACTGGCAGATCGGAGCAAGAAGCTTGCCGGTGTGACGTTTCATCAGAAGCTCGGTACCATGGAACAGAAGCAGGAGCGGGTGAGAAAACTAGCCGGCTTCATTGCCGCGCACCTGTATCCCGGCCAGGATGAACTGCGGCAGGCGTGCGATCGAGCCGCCTCTTTGTCCAAGGCCGATCTTCTGACCGGGATTGTGGGAGAGTTTCCTGAGTTGCAAGGCATCATGGGGGGCGAGTACGCCCTGCATGATGGAGAGTCGGCTGCGGTAGCCCAGGCCATTCGAGAACAGTATCTTCCCAAGGCGATTGAAGGTGAATTGCCCAAGACGATCGAGGGACAGATTCTGTCCCTGGCCGATCGACTGGATTCCATCGCCGCATTTTTTCATGTCGGCATCGTGCCGACCGGATCGGAAGATCCTTTTGCGCTCCGGCGGCATGCGACAGCGATTGTTCGGATCATGCTCGAAGGCAATCTTCGAACCGACGTGGGGCCATGGATCGAGCACGCGAAAACCCTTGTGTCTGATTCCGGGTTCAAGGGAACGCCTGACGCAGGACATCAAGGCAGACGGCGAATCGTAGAGTTTCTCTTCGAGCGGGTCAGGCATTACGCAAGGGTCGTGCATCTGTTGCGGGACGATGTCATCGAGGCGGTGTTGAAACCGGCTTATGACAAGCCGCTGGATCTCGTTGATCTGGGGCAGAAAATGAAGGCACTCGAA
>MSXM01000037.1:0-20492 GCA_002083565.1 Nitrospira sp. ST-bin4
CCGCACGGGACAGGGTGTTGCTGAGAGGGAGAGGAGCGGCCAGGTTGTCCTCTTGCTCGCCGAACGCGCACATCTGCTCTTACAGTAGGGCTCTGGCTGTGAACGATGTGCTCGTTCGATGCGCGCAGTCGAGGATCAACCAGGCCGTTCCTTAAAGGAAATTTAGAGAAAGAAGGAGGGAATCGTGGCTGATCAGTTTTCGTTCGATGTAGTCTCGGAAGTGAACATGCAGGAGCTGAAGAATGCGTTAGATCAAGCGACGAAGGAGATTAAACAGCGCTTCGACTTCAAGGACACGAAGACGGAGATTACACTGAAGGAAAAAGAGAAGGAACTGGTGGTGGTGTCGGATGACGACTATAAGCTGAACGCGGTGCTGGATATCATCAAGAACAAATGCATCAAGCGCGGGGTGTCGCTGAAGGCGTTCGACTACGGTGCTGTGGAACCAGCGTTAAGTGGAACCGTGCGGCAGACGGCGAAGATTCAGAGCGGACTCGCGGTAGAAAAGGCCAAAGAGATTACGAAGGCGATCAAGGAATCAAAATTGAAAGTGCAGGCGCAAATTCAGGGTGAACAGGTGCGGGTATTGAGTAAGAGTAAAGACGATTTGCAGGGGGCGATCACCTTTCTCAAAGGCAAAGATTTCGGCATCGATTTGCAATTTACCAACTATCGATAAGATTCGACGGCCGGGAACGCGCTCATTCATCGGACTTTCTATTTGTCGCTCCGCCGGACTTTATGAAAAGGCTCGTCGGCCTTCTGTTGCTTCTGATTGGATTGCCACTGGCGGGCTGCAATCGCAGCGATCCGATCGTCGTCATTCAGCTTCATCCCAAGAATCCGGATATCATATACGTCGCGACGAACGACTATATTTACAAGACCCGTGACGGCGGCCAGACGTGGGGCAATCTTTCCAGGGGTATGAGCTATTCCCGTGTGATTGCCATGGCGATCGATCCGGCCTATCCGGCCACGGTCTACGCAGGTACGAAGGGCGATGCAGTCTACAAGAGCCATGATGGTGGACAGCGTTGGGTGTCGATGCGCGCGGGGCTGGACGATGCCACGATTACGTCAGTCGTCAATCAGTTTTTGTTCGACCCCGCCGATAGTCAGCATATTTTTATTGCCACGACGATGGGAGTGTTTGAAACAAAAAACGGTGGCGAGCAATGGATGAAGCGAATGGAAGGGATGAAGGAAGTCTTGATGGTGGTGACAATAGGAATGGACCCGACCCGGCCTGCCGTTCTCTATGCGGGAACCAGCGGTGGCGTGTACAAATCTGTTGATGGGGCAGGCCATTGGGAGAAGGTCAATAACGGGCTGGTGCCGCCAGGCATGGTCAAGACGTCTCGCGCGCTCAATGTGACGTCGATCCATGTCGATCCCTACCAGCCGGACACCGTCTATGCTGCGACGTTGGCGGGGTTTTATAAGACGAACGACGGAGCGAAATCCTGGGCGCGGGCGGCGGAATCACTCGCAGATCAAATGTTGATGGGGATGGTTCTGGATCGTACCAAAAGAGGCGTGATCTATCTTGCCGGAAGAGATGGTGTGCATCGGAGCGAGGACGGCGGGGCTACATGGCACACGCTCAATAACGGGTTTTCAACCACAAACATTCGATCAATCGCCCAGAGTGAGACCGACTCCAGGCTCTTTTACGCGGGCACGAACGGCAGCGGGTTGTACCGCAGCCACGATGCAGGTGAAACGTGGGAGCCGATGCCGATGGTGGTGGAGAAATAATCGGTGCTGAAGTTATCGGCGGTTGCTGTTGAGATTGGAATCTCCGATTGAAGGGCCGACTCCTCGCCGTGGAATGGTCGACGATCCGTCGCGATTTTGCGCGTTGTCGACTTCGAATCCGGTGCTGTTGGGAATGGTGGTGTCTTGAAGGTCTGCTCCTGGCCGATGGGGTAATTGGCTGTCATGAATGTCGTCGCCTCTCCTTGGGCGTAGCGATTCTCCGACGTTACTGTACGGAGAGACTGACGCTCCGATATCCGCGCCGAAGTTTGCATTTAGCTTGGTGTCTTCAATGTCTCCGCCGATCTTGGGGCGCAATGTGGTGTCCTGAATGTCCATCCCTGTGGGTGCCGATGATGGCGGCTTCTTTGCGTTAAACTCTTTCTTGATCGCTTCCCGTTCGTCTTCTATCTGCTGCTGCATCCGGCCGCTTTGCTCATATTCTGCTTTGTCGACACCTTGTTGAGCCTCGCGCAAGTTATCGAGCCGTTCTTTGAGAGAAAGTAAGTCATTCCTCGCGCGCGCCACTGTGCCGACGATCTCGCTGAGGGTGAATTGACGAGCGAACGTTCCCAGCTTTGGGGCTGCGCCGGGGCCGCCTCCCAAGCCGCCATTTCCCGTTCCGTTACCGGGGCTCGTGCCTGGAGTACCGTCTGCGCGGCTTCCGATTCCGAATCCCGCCGAATTGTAAATGCCTTTTTGCTGAACGGCCTTCAGGATGTGGTTTGCTTCGTCTATCAAGTCAATGATTTCGATTGGAGCGTCATCGGAGAGCACACAGCAGGACAGAAAGTTCCGGTATCGATCGGAAAACTTCGAGGCCTCGTTCTGCAATTCTACGATTTTTATGGGGTCGCGATTCGGAAGGTCGTGGCCCTGTTTTCGTGCGTTCTCTCGAAACGATTCCTCTGCTTGTGGGTCGTGCAGCGGTTGACAACCGGAACGTTGCTTGGTCGCGATCTGCTGATCCTGCGTTTTCCCAGGACACCAAAAAATGGGGGCGGGGGGATTCAGTGGATTGTCGGGATTGAAGTCTTTTGCCATCAGCTCGCCAGGAGTAAGAAAAGTCAGGAGGAGGAGTGCAAGGGAGAACAGGAGAGTCGTGTGCTGTGATCGCGAGTCCAGAGTAGGCATGGTCACATTCTCCGTCTCATTCCCTGATATGTCAACGAAACCGGAAGAGTTGGAAAAGTTGAACGCATGCATGCCGCTTCTGTCAGCGCCCAACTGTACGTCAGTCGATGGAGGAATAATATAATCAGACCAGAGCGTAGCCCCTCTTTAGCGCGCATGATCCTTTGACGGTATGATCTGGAGTCAGCAACAAATTCCCCATTGACAAGCGAATTTGCCGGAGTATACTCCCGTTCTGTGGGTAGAAGTGGAGGATAGTGGGCAATACTGCTTCAGGAAACTCAAGGCATGTTCAAGTCCTTGGAAATGAAGTTTCTTTTTGGCTCGATTTTAAGCGGCCAGTGACAATTTTGGATTGTACAGTGGGATATGGTGGACATGCAGAAATGCTGCTGGATCGCTCCGATCGAGCCACCCGGCTGGTTGGATTGGATCGGGATTCCCAGGCGATCGCATTTTCTAAAGAGCGGCTGGCGAGATTTGCGGAACGTGTTGTGTTGAGAAAGGGGAACTATCGAGATCTCAAGCGGCATCTTACAGACATGGGAATTGTCAAAGTGGAGGGAGTGTTGTTTGATTTCGGCGTGTCGTCCCCTCAGCTCGACGATCCGGCGCGTGGTTTCAGTTTTCAGCAAGACGGCCCGCTTGATATGCGCATGGACCAAACGACCGGCCCGACCGCAGCCGTACTGGTCAATAGTGTCCGGGAAGATGAACTTGCGGACATCATTTTCCAATATGGAGAGGAGCGATACTCACGGAGAATCGCTCGCGCAATCGTGCGAGAGAGGGAGCGCCGTCTGATTGAGACCACGGGTGCTCTTGCGTCTGTGATCGCCGGGGCGGTTCCGTCTGTTTATCGGCATGGGCGGATTCACTGTGCAACGAGAACGTTTCAGGCGCTTCGCATAGCCGTAAATAGTGAGCTTGAATGCCTGGAACCGGCGCTTCGGGACGCTGCCGACATATTGGCTTCGGGGGGGAGAATTTGTGCAATTTCGTTTCACTCTCTTGAGGATCGTATCGTGAAGCATACGTTCAGATCTCTTGCGCAGGGAGCCGAGGCGCGCCTGTCGCTTCTGACAAAGAAACCTATTCTTTCCTCTGAACAGGAGTGCGAGGTGAATCCCAGGGCGCGAAGCGCCAAGCTGCGTGTTGCGGAGCGTGCGTCTGAGGAGATGGCCCTATGAAAATTTTAGCTGTGCTTATCGGGTTGTGCCTGGTGTTCCTCTTCGTGTGGGAACGAGTGGACATTGTGCGGGTCGGATATCAAGTCGAACGGCTCAAAGTCGAGAAGTCAAGACTCGAGCGAGAGCGCGATCAACTTCAGGTCAAATTCTCTGCGCTCAGTGCCCCAGACCGAATCGCCAAAATGGCAACGGAGCAACTTGGTATGGTTCCGCCACAGAAAGGGCAGGTGATTATGGTGCAAGCCAAGCCTGCTGGAGATCCACACTTTCGTCCGGCTCCGGCTGAAGTACGCATCGCACGCAATGATTTGTCCGACTGGAGGAGATAGTGGCGGCCCCCCTTGGGCGAGGACGGCGATACATTACATTGCTGCTGCTCTTGTGCGGGTTTGGAGTGGTGTTGTTCCGGTTGGCCACGCTTCAGGTTTTGCAGGCTGCGGAGCTGACGGTCAAGGCAGATCGGCAACATCAAAAAACTGTCTCGCTTGAAGGGGTGCGCGGTACGATCGTCGATCGTCATGGAAAGATGCTGGCGATGAATTTAGAAGTGCCGTCTGTCTTTGGCGTTCCGACTGCGCTCGACAGTCCGGCAAAAACAGCGCGCTCTCTTTCGCCCGTCCTTCATGTGCGGGCCGATGAGCTGGAGCGGAAGCTTCGGCAAGATCGAGGGTTCGTCTGGTTGGCGAGAAAGCTAGACCCTGAGCAGGGGCGCCGGCTGGAACGTATGCCTATGGAGGGTATCGGCATCGTGCTGGAAGGCCGTCGGTTTTATCCCAAGGGACCGCTTCTGTCTCATGTCTTGGGCTTTGCGGGAATGGACGGCGAGGGGTTGGAAGGCATCGAGCGTCGGTATGAATCGCATTTACATGGTGAGAAGCGCGTGACGGTGCTGCAGCGTGATGCGTTGGGTCGTACGGTGTTTCCTAAAAAAATGTCAAACGAGCAAAGCCCCGCGCCTGGTCATCAACTGGTACTCACGATCGACGAAGTCATTCAATACATCGTGGAAAAGGAATTGGAAGAAGCGGTTGCTCGCGCGGAGGCGAAGTCGGGCACGATGATCGTGCTGGATCCGAGCACAGGCGCGCTCCTGGCATCGGCCGTCAGCCCCCGTTTCGATCCCAACGCGGTCTCAGCTCTGAGGCCTGATCGCTGGCGGAACCGCGCGTTGACGGACGCCTATGAGCCAGGTTCCACCATGAAGGCAGTTCTCGCTGCTGCGGCTATTGAGGAGCGAGTGATGAAACCGGATACGCTGGTATTTGGAGAGCAGGGGCGCATGGCTATTGGTAACACCATGATCCACGATCACGAAAAGCTTGGATGGCTATCGTTTGCCCAGGTGATTCAAAAGTCCAGTAATGTCGGCGCGGCGAAGGCCGGCATGGCTCTGGGTGAGCAGCGGTTCTATCGCTATCTGCAATCTTTCGGTTTCGGGGAGCGTACTGAGATTGATCTTCCCGGAGAAGCGGCAGGACTGCTCAAGCATCCGCGGGAATGGGGAGGGCGAACCCTTGCGTCGATTTCGATGGGCCAAGAAATCGGCGTCACTCCGATGCAAATGGTATCCGCTGTGGCCGCCATTGCAAACGGCGGAGTGCTGATGAGGCCCTATGTCGTCTCGGAAATCCGCGATGCCCAGGGGCAGACTTTGAAAGAGGTTCAGCCTCATGTGAAGCGGCGGGTTATCTCGCCGGAGACTGCGCGTACAGTCACCACGATTCTTGAAGGTGTTGTCACTGACGGTACGGGAGGAAAGGCGGCAATTGCCGGGTTCCGGGTGGCAGGGAAGACCGGGACTGCGCAAAAGATCGATTCACGTACGGGAAGGTATTCGGCATCCCAGTTTGTCAGCTCATTCGTGGGCTATGTTCCGGCAAACAATCCTCGGTTGGCTATGATCGTCGTGATCGATGAGCCGCAAGGCGAGTCTTGGGGCGGGACCGTGGCGGCGCCCGTATTCAATCGTGTCGGTGAACAGGTATTGAATTACCTGGGCGTGTCATCGGATGTGCCGGTCAAGCTGGCGATGGCATCCGGAAAACAGTGATCGATTTCTAGCGAGACGATGATGACGTTTGCTGCACTGCTTCAGGCGCTTAAGGGACAGGTCGAGACGATCGATCGTCGCGGAAATCTCGATGTCTCCGTCAGTGCAATTACCGACGATTCTCGAACTGTTCGGGCGGGGAGCGTTTTTGTGGCTGTCAAAGGCGAGCAGACGGATGGACACACATTCATCCCGGTTGTGGTGAAAGGCGGCGTGGCCGCTGTCGTTTTGCAAGAGCCCGCAATGGATTTGCCGATTCCATTCGCCCGGGTGGCGGATTCACGAAAAGCGCTTGGTCTGCTGGCAAATCATTTTTATGGAGAGCCATCATCGAAGATTCGGATGATCGGCGTCACCGGGACAAATGGAAAGACCACCACGACCTATGTGTGCAAGACATTGCTGGAAGCGTTGGGTCGACGAGTTGGCTTGATCGGAACCGTGGCCTATCAGATCGGCAGTGAAACGATCCCGGCCTCGCATACGACACCGGGTGCATTGGAGTTACAACAGTTACTCGCCAAGATGGTGGCAGGCGGCTGCACGACGGCAGTGATGGAGGTGTCGTCCCACGCCCTTGCGCAGGACCGTGTTAGCGGATGCGAGTATGACGTTGCCGTGTTTTCAAATTTAACGCAGGACCATCTCGATTTTCATCGCACTATGGAAGAGTATTTTCTGGCGAAGTTACGCCTGTTCACCGGACTCACCGGAACCGGCAAGCCGAACAAGCGCGCCATTGTAAACGTAGACGATCCTGCGGGAGACCGGATCAAACAGCTTTGTCCGGCTCCGGTGTGGAGTTATGGATTGAAAGCGAAAGCGGATCTGCGAGCCGAGCATGTCCGGCTATCGCTCGGAGGTACAACTTTTACGGCGGCCACGCCGGCCGGGTCCTTTTTGGTTGAGAGCCAGTTGGTGGGTGAGCACAACGTCTATAATTTGTTGGCTGCGATCGGAGTCGCACTTCATGAGGGGGCCACGCCGGATCAGGTTCGCCAGGCGGTTGCGCATGTCACGAATGTACCGGGACGGTTCGAGCGCGTCATGGCAGGACAGGAATTTACCGTCGTTGTCGATTATGCCCACACGGAGGATGCGCTTGTCCGGCTGTTGACCGCTGCGCAGACGCTCAAAGCGGGACGTATCATCACCGTGTTCGGCTGCGGGGGCGATCGTGATCGCGGAAAGAGACCCAAAATGGGAATGGCAGCCGTGCGGTACAGCGACGTTGTGATACTGACCTCCGACAACCCGCGGACCGAAGACCCACTCTCGATTCTTCAGGACGTCGAGGCCGGTGTGTTTGAAGCCTTGAAGCAGCGATCACAGGTACTTTATCGGAAGGTCGCTGATCGGCGGGAGGCTATCGGTGAGGCGGTGCGAGAGGCCCGTTCCGGCGACATGGTATTGATCGCCGGGAAAGGGCATGAGGATTACCAGATTATCGGCACAAAGAAATATCATTTCGACGACCGTGAAGTGGCGCGTGAAGCTATTGAACGGCGTAAGACCTGTGCATGACCGAGGGTAGGACTGTTTGATGCGGAGAAGAAGGCCTATGCCGCTGTTAACCGTCGAAGAGCTGCGGGAGGTGATCAGCACCAAGATCTTGGCCGGTGCTGGAGCCGGCTGGATGAAACAGCAGGTTCGGCAGATCAGTCTCGATAGCCGGTCGATACGCTCCGGAGATCTCTTCCTGGCCATGAAGGGAGAGCGCTTTGACGGGCACGATTTCGTGGGGGCTGCGTTGTCGCGAGGGGCTGCGGGGGCGATCGTTCATGACTCCTATAATGTAGGACCACTTGCAATAAAACCCAATCCGAAGCGACTAGCCCCGTTCATCCTGGGCGTCCGCGATCCGTTATTTGCGTATCAGCAGCTTGCGACCCACCATCGAAGCCGGTTTGACATTCCGGTTGTGGCGGTGACGGGGAGCAATGGCAAGACTACCACCAAGGAGATGGTCGCCAGCGTGATGGCGCATCGGTGGAGAGTATTAAAGACCGAGGGCAATCTCAACAACCGTATCGGAGTTCCTCAGACTCTGTTCCGGCTCAACGGGCGGCATGAAGGAGCCGTGATCGAGATGGGCGTCGATCACGTCGGTCAGACCACCAGGCTCTGTGAAATAGTCAGACCGACGATCGGAGTGATTACCAATATCGGCCCGGACCATTTGGAGTTCTTTGGGAGTATGGAAGGGTCCGCCCAATCAAAAGCCGAGTTGTTGGATTTGCTGCCTCCCGACGGCACGGCGGTGCTCAATGCTGATGATCCTTACTACGACTACCTGGCGGCGAGAGCGATCTGCCGGGTGGTGTCGTTCGGGTTTTCCTCCAAAGCCGATGTGCGTGCGACAGATGTGAAATCTGATGCACGAAACGGGACGATCTTCCGTCTGCTACTACCGGGAAAAGTCCGCCACACCATCGTCCGCATGCATGTCCAGGGAGACCACAATGTGACCAATGCGTTAGCTGCGGCAGCGGTCGGAGCTGTACTCGGCCTGCCCGGAGCGGTCATAGCCCAAGGACTCTCCCGTTTCCGGCCCGCCGCAATGCGGTCGCAAGTTTTCGTGAGTCAGGGAGTAACCGTCATCAACGACTGTTACAACGCGAACCCGGCGTCGATGAAAGCGGCCGTACAACTGTTAGCCCAACGAGGGGCAGGTCGGAAGAAGATCGCCGTGCTGGGAGATATGTTGGAGTTGGGTTCGAATGCCGTTCCACTGCATGAGGAAGTCGGTACGTTTGTGGCACAACGAGGCATCGATCAGCTTGTCGCGTGTGGGACTCTGGGTCGGAGTTTGGCTGAAGGGGCAGGGCGGGCCGGGCTCGACCGAAGGAATATTATCTTGGCCCCGGATGCGGCTGTGGCAGCCACCGCGGTCAAAGCCATCGTGAAGCCTGGCGATGTCGTGCTGGTCAAAGCGTCGCGCGGCATGAAGTTGGAACAAGTAGCTCAGGCGCTTCAAGGGACAAAGCGAACGGCGAGAAAGGCCTCGTAATCGAATGGTTGGCAGTATCGGCACAGAACGCGCCGCTGCACAGAGGCAGACAACAGACTATGCTGTATAACTGGTTGTATCCGCTGCATACGGACTTCTCGTTCCTGAACGTATTCCGCTATCAAAGCTTCCGCATCATTTATGCCGCCGTCACCGCGTTTCTAATTGCGTTCGTTCTGGCGCCGTATGTGATTCGGAAGCTCCAGGCAATCAAGCTAGGCCAGCAAGTGCGCGACGACGGGCCCAAACGGCATCTGGCCAAGAGCGGCACGCCGACGATGGGCGGGATCTTGATCATTTTCGCCGTCACGCTGTCGACGCTGTTATGGGCCGATATCTCACGGCCCATCATTTGGCTGGTCCTGGCGGCCACGCTGGGCTTCTTCGCCATTGGGTTTGCGGACGACTATCTTAAGTTCGTCAAAGCCCAATCAAAAGGGCTGTCGGCGGGGCAGAAATTTACGGCGCAGGTCGCCGTCGCTCTGGCCATTGCGCTCACACTGTATTTCTTGCCCGGTTACAGCACGAAACTCAGCGTGCCGTTCTTCAAGAATTTCATGCCGGACCTCGGATGGTTCTATGTCGTGTTTGCGGTCCTTGTCATCGTCGGCAGTTCTAATGCTGTTAACCTCACCGACGGTCTTGATGGGCTGGCGGTCGGGCCGGTCATGATTGCCGCACTGGCCTATACGGTGGTGGCCTATGTGACAGGTCATCGGCTGATGTCGGAGTACCTGCTGATTCCCCATATCGATGGGGCGGGAGAGTTAGCGGTCTTCACGGCGTCGATCCTGGGGTCAAGCTTGGGATTTCTCTGGTTCAATACCTATCCGGCTTCCGTGTTTATGGGGGATGTGGGGTCGCTTCCGCTCGGCGCGGCGCTCGGGACGGTGGCGGTTATCAGTAAGCACGAGTTGCTGTTGTTGCTGGTCGGAGGAGTGTTCGTAATCGAAGCCGTGTCCGTCATTTTTCAGGTGGTGTCGTTCAAGTCGAGGGGGAAGCGGATTTTCTTGATGGCGCCGATTCATCACCACTTCGAGATGAAGGGATGGGAAGAACCCAAGGTGGTGGTACGTCTGTGGATTATTGCCATTTTGCTGGCGTTGTTGAGCTTGAGCACGCTCAAGTTGCGGTGATGGGATGGTGAGCGAAGACATCATGGATGTGGCAGGCAAGAAGGTCACGGTGGTGGGACTTGCCAGAAGCGGAGTTGCCGCCGCTCGCTTATTGCAAGAAGCCGGAGCCGTTGTCACCGTGGCGGATCAAAAAGACAGAGCAGCGTTGGGCCATGTCTTCGAGCAGCTGGATGAGTCTGCTGTCACTATGACGCTGGGAACCAGGTATGAATCGGCGATCGAGACCGCCGATCTCGTGGTCATCAGTCCGGGTGTTCCCTATCGCTTGGAAGTGCTGAACCGCGCGCGTCATCGTGGAGTGAAGGTCATCAGCGAGCTTGAGTTGGCTTCCCGATTTCTCTCCGCTCCGATTCTGGCCATCACCGGCACCAATGGGAAGAGCACGACGGTGACATTGATTGGGAAAATGTTGCAGCAGAGCGGAAAACGGGTGTTTGTGGGAGGGAATCTGGGCACGGCACTCAGTGAGGGGGCCGGTCAGGCCCTACAGGCGTCCAAGTTGGGCCAGCCCGGTCCGTTCGACGCCTTGGTGGTAGAAGTCTCCAGTTTTCAACTTGAGACGGTAGAGCGGTTTCATCCGTGGGTTGCCGGGATACTCAACGTCACGGTCGACCATCAGGATCGGTATGACTCGATTGAGGAATATGTCGCGGCCAAATACCGGATTTTCGAAAATCAGCTCCCATCTGATTACGCCCTCTTCAACCTGGATGATGCGCGGGTGGCGGCACTCAGGGGGAACGTGAAAGCTCGCATTCTGGGCTTCACAAGGACTCAGACATTGCCGCCGGATGTGGCGGGAGGAACGTATCTCGAGGGTGGACGGATCATGACCACCGTCACCGGCCAGCTCCAGGAAGTCTGTCGGCGCAGCGAGATCAAAATCATTGGGGATCACAATGTTGAGAACGCGATGGCAGCGGCGACCTATGCGTTGTTATGCGGCTGTTCGCTCGACGTCGTTCGCCGAGTCCTCGCGGAGTTCCCCGGGCTTGAGCATGCCTTGGAAATCGTGCGGGAGAGGCGCGGCGTGCGATTCGTCAACGACTCGAAGGGGACCAATGTGGATGCGACCCTCAAGGCGTTGGAAAGTATCGACCAGCCGATTTGGCTCATCGCCGGCGGGCGGGACAAGGGTGGAGATTTTTCCCGGCTGGCCCCCCTCATTCGCCAGCGTGTGAAACGGCTGCTGTTGATCGGCGAGGCTGCGCCGCTGATTGCACATGCGGTGCAAGGATATGATGCGGTTGATCGAGCCGGGACACTACGTGAGGCGGTCGAACGTGCTGCGGCGGGGGCAACGGCCGGCGAAGTAGTTCTGATGTCGCCGGCCTGCGCGAGCTTTGACATGTTTGCCGATTACCAGGACCGGGGCCGCCAGTTTAAAGCCCTGGTGCAATCCTTACCGGCGTAAGGCCGATTAGCCAGAGGAGATTTGACACTGAACGATGTCTCAGAGATCCGCAGGGACGCTGACGCTGCCCTGGACCACAGCCAGTCCGCGCGCGACAAAACGGGTCGCGATGGATCATTCATTGCTGATCATCACGATCGTTCTAGCGCTCGTCGGGCTAGTGATGGTCTTCAGCGCGAGCGCGGTTGTGGCGGGCAATCGATTCCACGACCCTGGATATTTCCTCAAGCGGCAGCTTGCCTGGCTGGCGTTCGGTTTCTTACTTCTGCATCTGGCCTCCCACATCGACTATGTCTGGTGGAAACGGTTGTCGATTCCTCTTCTGGGCCTGACAGTGGTCCTGTTGGTTATGGTGTTGATACCATCGTTGGGAGTGTCGGCAAAGGGTGCGAGACGGTGGCTGCGGCTAGGCCCGATATCAGTTCAACCAGCGGAGATCGCAAAGTTGGTTGCCGTCATGTATCTCGCGGCGTATCTGGCAAAGAAGGAAGACCGCCTTACAGGTTTCTTGAGCGGCCTGGCCCCGGCGCTACTCGTCGTCGGGGTGCTCGGTGGGTTGGTGCTCTTGGAGCCAGATTTGGGCACAGTCGTGGTGATGGGATCGGTCGCGATCGGCCTCTTGTTTCTGGGCGGCGCGCGGCTTTCCCACCTGCTCTCGCTGGGGTTGTGTGCGGTGCCGGCTGTGTTGGTGCTTGTTCTCAGCTCAAGTTATCGGCGCCAGCGGCTGATGACGTTTTTGGCTCCGTGGAAAGATGCCTCGGATGCGGGCTTTCAGATTACGCAATCATTTCTGGCTTTCGGCAGCGGTGGTTTGTTCGGAGTTGGGTTGGGCGAAGGAAAACAAAAACTGTTTTTCCTGCCGGAGGCGCATACCGACTTTGTGTTAGCGCTGGTGGGGGAAGAGCTTGGATTGGTGGGGACGGGGGTCATCATCCTGCTCTTCGCGCTATTCGCCATCAGAGGATTTCAGGTCGCCGCGAGGGCGAGGATGCCGTTCGGTCGGTATCTCGGTATGGGGATCACGTTACTTATCGGTATTCAGGCGCTGATCAATGCCTGTGTCGTAACGGGGTTGCTGCCGACCAAAGGATTGACCTTGCCATTTGTGAGCTATGGCGGCTCCTCGTTAGTGACCTGCATGTTCGGGGTGGGGATCTTGTTGAATATCTCTCGAGATCGGCAGACAGGACGGGAAGACGCAGGGCGCCGGGGCGAAGGGTCGAGTCGACGATGACGATCGTGATTGCCGCAGGAGGAACCGGTGGACATCTTTATCCGGCGGTGGCTCTGGCCCGAGAATTTCTGAGCCGCGATCCGTCTGCCAAGATTCTTTTTGTCGGGACCAGGCGAGGGATCGAGTCAAAGGTGCTTGCGCATGAAGGGTTTGAGCTGGAGTTCATCACCGCCAAGCCTGTCATGGGGAAAGGGTTACTCGCTGTGATGCAGGGCTTGCTTTCGCTCCCAGCGGGACTCTGGCAGTCATTGAGGATTCTCCGGCAACGCCGGGCGGATGTTGTGATCGGTGTGGGAGGCTATACGAGTCCGACGATGATTGCAGCGGCGGCGATGCGGGGAACGGCACGAGTGATTGTGGAGCCCAATGCCTATCCCGGCATGGCCAATAAGGCAGTGGCTCCGTTTGCACAACGGATTTTTCTGGCATTCGAATCGGCGGCGGCGGCGTTCGATCGGCAAAAGGTACGGGTGGTCGGGACGCCGATTCGGCGGGAGTTCTTGGCGCAGGTTGGGGAGGTCGAGTCACCGCCGGTTGCAGTCCGCCGGCATCTTCTCGTGTTCGGCGGAAGCCAAGGGGCCAAGGCGATCAATAGCGCGATGCTGGACGGAGTGGTCTCGCTCATGGAGCGCTTTCCCGGCTTGGCGATCACGCATCAGACAGGCGAAGCGGATTGTCAGCGAGTGCGTGAGGCATATGGAAGGGCAGGCGTGCAGGCGGAGGTCGTCCCCTTTCTCTACGACATGCCGAACGTTCTGCGGACGGCTGATCTCGTCGTGGCGCGAGCGGGGGCGATGACGATTGCGGAGCTGACGGCTTGCGGGAAGCCGGCCATTTTGATTCCGCTGCCGACGGCGATTTATGACCATCAGATGAAAAATGCGCGGGCGATGGAAGCGGCCGGCGGGGCCATGGTTTTGCCACAAGCGGATCTGACCGGCGCGAGGCTGAGTGAGTCGGTCAGCGCCATTTTGCTGAATCCGCAGCGGCTTCAAGCAATGAGTGCCAAGAGTCGTGCGATGAGGCGCATTGATGCCGGCGAGGTGATCGTCCGTGAATGCTATGCGCTCATGGGGGTGACACATGACATCGACAAGTCTGTTGGAGCGGCAGGAGCCTAATGCGACAGATGTACGGGCTTATAGGTTGCGTGGATCAGCCGGATTACAAGGGGTAAGGCGTATGGCGATGTTTCGTAAGACCCAGCAGATTCATCTCGTCGGGATCGGCGGTGCAGGTATGAGCGGAATTGCCGAGGTTCTGCTGACGATGGGATACAAAGTGACCGGCTCGGATTTGCAGACATCTGATACTACGAGGCGGTTGGAGGAGCTTGGCGGGAGAATATTTATCGGCCATCAGGAGTCGAATGTAGGTGAAGCGCAGGTTGTGGTGATTTCTTCTGCTGTGGCGGCAGGAAACCCCGAGGTTGTGGCGGCAAAGACCCGGCAGATCCCGGTAATCCCTCGTGCCGAAATGCTTGCGGAGCTCATGCGGTTGAAATTCGGCGTCGCCATTGCGGGGGCACATGGGAAAACCACGACCACGTCGATGGTGGCGAACGTGTTGGCACAGGGCGGGCTCGATCCCACGATGGTGATCGGTGGAAAAGTCAACGCGCTGGGTAGCCATGCGCGATTGGGGCGAGGCGAATTGCTGGTAGCGGAAGCGGACGAGAGCGACGGGTCATTTCTTCGTCTTTCGCCGACCATTGTGGCCGTCACCAACCTCGATCGCGAGCATCTCGATCACTATGGGTCGATGGAACGGATCAATGAAAGTTTTCTTGAGTTCATCAATAAGATTCCATTCTACGGGTTGGCGGTGTTGTGTGCCGATGATGAGCGTCTCCGTGCGCTCTTTCCCCATATCGTCAAGCGCTACCATACGTATGGGCTTCATGAGCGGGAAGGCGTTTCGACGGACTTTAAGGCAACGGATATCAGCCTCAAACAATGGGGAGGGGAGTTTCGCGCCCACTTCCGAGGAAAGAATCTCGGTCCGTTCCGTCTGGCCGTACCGGGCATCCACAATGTCTCGAATGCGTTGGCGGCAATTGCGATCGGCGTTGAATTGGAAATTCCCGTCGATCTCATCCGCAAGGGCCTTGCCGCTTTCACCGGCGTCGAGCGGCGGTTTCATCTGCGCGGCGAAACCGGCGGCATTATGGTCGTTGACGACTATGGCCACCATCCCACGGAGGTACGGGCCACTCTGGCCGCTGCGAAACAGGGCTGGGATCGGCGGCTCGTCGTGTTGTTCCAGCCGCACCGCTACACTCGCACGCGGGATTGCGTTGAAGATTTTGCACATGCATTCGAAGGTGCTGACCAGCTGTTTATCACGGAAATTTACGCGGCTGGAGAGCAGCCGATCCCGGGTGTGTCAGGGGAGAAACTTGTCGAGACAATCAGGGCTGCAGGCCATCCGTCGGTCACGTTTATCGAACGAAAAGAATCGATGCCGGATCAAGTTTTGCCGCATCTAAAGCCGGGCGATCTGGTATTGACGCTCGGCGCGGGGGACATCTGGAAAGCAGGCACAGGCATCTTGGCGCGGCTTGAGCCGACAGCATAGTCCATGGTCCGTAGAAAGAAGACGAATGCGACAGTACGTCGTGGGACAGACCGGCAGGATCGATTGCGGTCGGCAGTGGCCGGGCTCAAAGGCGTGGCCCGTTTCAACGCACCGCTCAGGGAGTACACGTCGTTTCACATCGGTGGTCCCGCCGATGTACTCGTGGAGCCGGTCGATATGGAGGACCTCGTTCAACTCGTCATGCAGGCGCATGCGCAGAAACTTCCGATCTTTGTACTGGGCGGTACAAATGTCTTGGTTCGAGACAAGGGCATCCGAGGCGTGGTGGTCAATTTGGCGAAGTTACGGGCGATCAAAGAAGAACCGGGATCGGTGCTCTATGCCGAAGGGGGTGTGGGGATGCCGACACTCATCGGTTACGCCATCCGCCGATCGCTGGCAGGATTGGAATGGGCGGCGGGGATTCCCGGTACGGTGGCGGGGTGCGTGGTGATGAATGCCGGCACCAGGCTTGGAGAGATGAAGGATACAGTCAAAGCGGTTCGTATCGTGACGCCCAGCGGTGCCGTGATCGATTGTCCTGCGCAGGATATTGCATTCAGTTATCGACGGGCACAACTTCCGGCCGGGATCGTGGCCGGGGTTTGGCTTCAACTCAAACCGGGTGTGAGATCTGATATCGAGAAGGTCGTGAAAGATTACTTGCGGTATCGCCGCGATACGCAGCCCCTGGCGCTGCCGAGCGCCGGCTGTGTGTTCAAGAATCCGCCGAACGATTCGGCGGGTCGGGTGGTAGAGGCAGCAGGACTAAAAGGTGCGCATGTCGGCGATGCGGAAATTTCAGACAAGCATGCCAATTTCATTGTGAACCAGGGCCATGCGAGCGCCAGGGAGGTACTGGCGCTTATCAAGAAGGTGCGAGCGCAGGTCGCTCGCAAGACCGGCGTAAAATTGGAATTGGAACTGAAATTGGTGGGGCAAGCTTAGCTGAGTGTAAGGGGCGGAGGGTGATAGGTGAGGAGTCCATGGGACAAGAAGTAGAAAGACTGACGGACAAGCGAATCGGCGTGTTGATGGGGGGCCGATCCTCCGAACGGGATGTGTCGCTCCGTACCGGACAGGCCGTGCATCAGTCGTTGATCCGTCGAGGGTATGACGCTGTGTCGATCGATGTGAGCGCACAGCTGCCGTACGATCTACAGAACCAGAAGGTTGCCGTCGCCTTTCTCGCGCTGCATGGACCGGGCGGCGAAGATGGGACCATCCAGGGATTTCTGGAGACGATCGGTATGCCGTACACCGGATCAGGTGTGCAAGCGAGCGCAGTCGGCATGCATAAGGTTGTGACCAAGACATTGCTGGCGGCACAGGGTATTCCGGTTCCTGTCGGGACGGTCGTTCAGCGAGGCGACACGCCGTCGTTGGCCCGGATTCTGAAGGGAGCGAAGCTGACGTTGCCGGTGGTCGTGAAGCCGGCCTCACAAGGTTCTACGATTGGTGTCACGATCGTGCGCCGGGCGTCACAGTGGAAAGACGCCCTGGCTCTCGCGCATCGCTACGACCCAGAGGCCATGGTCGAGGCCTTTATCCCAGGGCATGAGGTCACAGTTGCCGTCCTGGGAATTGCATCCGGGGAGCCGAAAGTACTGCCGGCCGTCGAGATTGTTGCGCCTGACGGTTTTTATGATTTCACTGCGAAATACCAAAAAGGCAAAACCCGGTATCTGTGTCCGGCCCCATTGCCGGCCAAGCTTCTTAAGCAGATCGGAGACCTAGGGCGTCGAACGTTCCAAGCCTTGGGATGCGAAGGCGCCGCACGCGTGGATTTTCGAATTACGCCGAAGGGCCGCCCATACGTCCTGGAAATCAACACGGTTCCCGGTATGACGGAAACGAGTTTATTGCCGATGGCGTCGGCGCAAGCGGGGATCGACTATGACCAGTTGGTCGAATGGATTTTGCAGTCGGCGCTCGATCGTGCTGGACGATCTGTGCAGGCGGCAGAAAGCGAGTCGGTATGAAGGGTTTGTTTCGGAAGCGGAAGCCAGCTTCTCCAGCCGGGCCAAGACAGAATCAGTGGAAGGGCTCGCGCACGGGGGAAGGAATGAGCCGGCAGGCAGAAGCCAAACGGGCCAGGACTCTCGCCAAACGGATCGCTCTCATGCGGTGGAGCGGAGTGATTGTCGGTGTGGTCTTGATCGGTTGGGCCATCGTCATAGGCATGCAACAGTCCGGGCCGTTCTTTCGACAGTTGCTCGAAATCAAGCAGGTGACTGTGGACGGTGTCCGCCATCTTGACAGACAGGAAGTGATCGAGCTTGTCAATCTGAAGTCCGGTACGCCACTTCACCACATTGTGACATCGGCGATTAAGGAGCGGGTGGAGTCTCATCCATGGATTAAGGAAGCGACGGTGGAGCGTGTGCCGTTTCATGAATTGCGCATATCCGTAAGGGAACGAACGCCCGCTGCGGTCATTCGGACCGGCTCAGAAAACGTGCTCAGCGATACCGAAGGTCATGTGCTTGGCCGCCTTGCTCAGAGGGACGATGTGTCATTGCCGATGGTGACGGGTATCGATCTCAAGAAGTTCCTGCGAGGCGATGAAGAAGTGCGGCAGGCAGTTGTGTCAGGCATCGAGCTGACGAAACTCATGGGACAGGTCTACGGGGGGCGTTTGCAAGTGAATGCGGCGAATCCCGCCGACCTGGTGGCGTCCGTCCGAGGCGTTCAGTTCCATTTCGGCGAGGGTGTCATCGGCGATCAGTGGGAGCGGTTTCAGCAAGTCAAGCCGGTGGTGAAGACGCTGAGTTTCGATGGGTATGGCGACGGAGTCAACGATGTAGATCTCCGGTACGAGAATCGGATCGTTGTACGGGAAAGGGGGTGATCGCCATGCCGAAGCGAGATCAAATCCTTGTCGGGCTGGATATTGGAACAACCAAGATTTGTGCGATCGTCGCAGAGATTACCGATGCAGGAGCATTGAGTGTCATTGGCGTCGGATCGAGTCCATCTCGCGGATTGCGCAAAGGAGTCGTTGTTGATATCGAGAGTACGGTTGAATCGATCAAGAAGGCCGTTGAAGAGGCCGAATTAATGGCGGCGGTGCAGATTAACTCAGTCTACACCGGCATCGCCGGGAGCCATATTTCTGCGGAGAACTGCAAGGGGGTCGTGGCGCTGAAGCGCGCGGAAGTCACGCGTGAGGATATCCATCGGGCGATCGAGAGTGCACGAACAGTGGCTGTCATCCCGCACGAACGACGGATTCTCCATGTGCTGCCGCGGGAGTTCATGGTGGATGGGCAGGAAGGTGTGCGTGAGCCGCTGGGCTTGTCGGGGAACCGTCTGGAAGTAAATGTGCATGTGATCACGGGGGCTGTGACTTCTGCACAAAACATCATCAAGAGCGTCAATCGGGCGGGGCTTGATGTGGTGGACATCATTCTTCAGCCGCTGGCGTCCAGCGAAGCAGTATTGAGTCAGGAAGA
Organism: Nitrospira sp. ST-bin4; assembly: GCA_002083565.1. GTDB lineage: Bacteria > Nitrospirota > Nitrospiria > Nitrospirales > Nitrospiraceae > Nitrospira_D. Next base: position 18,965 of record MSXM01000037.1, read on the forward strand.
ACGAGACCTGGGTGTGGTGATGGTGGACCTGGGCGGCGGCACCACCGATCTGGCTATCTTTCTCGACGGCAGTATCCGGCATTCCGCTGTGTTGCCTATTGGGGGGCTGAATCTGACGAAGGATTTAGCGATCGGTCTTCTCACTTCACAAACCGAAGCGGAAAAAATCAAGACTCATCATGGCACCGCGCGCACTGAATTGGTCACCGGTCATCAGATTGTCGATGTGCCGTCTGTCGGAGATCGGCCAGCCCGAACCTTCTCGCGCCGGGACATTGCCGAGATTCTCGAACCGCGCGTAGAAGAAATGTTTGAGCTTGTGCGTAGGGAGATCGCGCGCGCCGGTTATGAAGGCATGTTGGGCGCCGGGGTGGTGATTACCGGTGGAACGTCGCTGCTGGAGGGGATGCCGGATGCGGCTGAAAAGGTGCTGAACCTTCCGGCTCGCCGGGGGATGCCTTCCGGAGTCGGAGGGCTTCGAGACATCGTCGGACATCCCAGTTATGCGACAGGGGTGGGATTGTTGCTGCATGCCCGACGACATGCCGATGAATTGGAGACAGCCGGGCTTCGCAATGGGGGGCCTTGGTCAAAAATGGTGGGGTGGACGAAGCGAGTACTGGAAGTTTTTTAACGAAGGTTCCTCGTGTCGACAGGCCGATGTCATGCGAGGAGAATGAGGAGGTGCCCTGATGTTTTCATTCCAAGAAGATGTGCTTCTGCCGGTTCGTATTAAGGTGATCGGAATCGGCGGCGCCGGATGCAATGCCGTCAATACCATGATCTCATCCGGTCTGGCACGGGTCGATTTCATCGCGAGCAATACGGATCTCCAAGCGCTGGATCGCTCGCTGGCTCCCTACAAAATTCAACTGGGACCGGAGCGGACTCGCGGGCTGGGTGCAGGCGCGAAGCCGGAAATCGGCAAGGAAGCGGCGTTGGAAAGCAAAGAGCACATCCGCGAATGCCTCGAAGGCTCGGATATGGTCTTTGTGACGGCAGGGATGGGGGGCGGGACCGGCACCGGTGCTGCGCCGATCGTTGCCAGTATCGCCCGTGAGATGGGGATTCTCACGGTGGGTGTGGTGACGAAGCCCTTCCAATATGAAGGGCAGCGGCGGCACAAACATGCGGAAGAGGGCATTCGCGATCTGCGTAGACATGTCGATACCCTGCTCGTGATTCCGAACCAGCGGCTGCTGGGGATTGTCGATAAGTCGACGCCCCTTCTCGAAGCCTTCAAGGTAGCAGATGACGTGCTGCGGCAGGCCATTCAAGGCATCGCCGATGTCATCACCACGACGGGCCATGTGAACGTTGATTTTGCCGACGTCAAGACCGTGATGTCTCATACGGGACGGGCCGTAATGGGCATGGGCGTGTCACGTGGGCCGAATCGCGCGATTGAGGCGGCACAAAAGGCCATTTGCAGTCCGCTGCTTGAGGAAGGCAGCGTGGAAGGCGCACGCGGGGTCCTGTTGAACATTACGGGCGGCCCCACCATGTCGCTGCATGAAGTTGAGGAAGC
>MSXM01000037.1:20560-22283 GCA_002083565.1 Nitrospira sp. ST-bin4
ATGGGTGAGGATCTGATTATCACGGTCATCGCCACTGGGTTTGAGCGGGAGGCCGAGGCCGCGGTGGCCATTGGGGGAGAACGCACGATGGCTCGCACGATGAAACCCTCACAGCCGGTCATGGCTGGGGTGGGGGCGGTCCCTGCGGCCGATCGGGCGATCAAGGATCTTGACCGGCCGACGTTCCTTCGGCGGATGAACGATGTCCGGGAGTCCATAGATCGGGCTGCTCTTGCGGCGGAAGATGAATGGGACGTACCGACATTTCTCCGCAAGCAGGCAGATTGACCAGCGGAATGTCATGACTCTTGATTCTCGATGGGTGGGTGCATGGTAAACGCAGCGGTCATTACCGTTCCGGCTTTTGCGCCTCCGCGGAGCGGGGTGCGCCACTTTTTTGGGACCCGCCGGCATTCGGCAAGTCTCAACATTGAAGTGGGCGCTCCCCTCCCTGTCAAGAGTGCCGAAGGTGCCACGCGCTCCTCATGGATGCTCTCCGTGAAACAGGTGCACGGCACCGATGCGCTTGTGGTGGATCGCGCCCTGACGAAATCCGACCGGTTTCCGGACGGCTGGGATGCGGTGGTAACGAATCAACCAGGAATCATGGTGGCGGTACGAACGGCGGACTGTGTTCCTGTGTTGATCCACGATCCCCAGCGGAGAGTGGTCGCCGCAGTGCATGCTGGATGGCGCGGTGCGGTTGCTGGTATTGTGCGGAAAACCATGACAGTGATGAAGTCCCGGTTCGGCTCGGTTCCGGAACATCTGCGGCTCAGTATCGGGCCGTCCGCCGGGGTCTGTTGTTATGAGGTGGATGAACCGGTATTGGAGAAGCTGCACCAAGCCTGTCCTGATTCTGAACAAGTGGTGCGAAGCCGTCGGGGAAGCAAGGCGCATCTTGACCTAAAGCTGCTTATCAGGCAGCAAGCGATGGCTGCTGGGGTGTGCCCGGAATCTATCACGTCCGTCAATGTATGCACGATCTGTCATGAGGATCTGTTTTTCTCCTATCGGCGGGAGGGAAAAGTGATCGGCACGATGGTCAGCGCTATCGGTCTGGGCCCGTTATAAGGGAAGGCAGAATCTCTGCCAATTGTCCGATCCTTCCGTTAGAATAGGAGCGATACGGCTAGCTAGCCGACCGCGCTTCCTGAGGCCAGATTTGTACAATGGAGCCACTCGCGAGAGAGACGATTGCCCAGCGGGTTCAATCGGTGCTATCAGCAATTCGGTCGGCCGCAGAGAAGGCCGGGAGGCGCCCGGAGAGCATCCGGCTCGTCGCTGCTACGAAAACCGTCACGGTTGATGGTATTCGGGAGGGGATCGCCGCAGGGTTGTCGATCCTCGGAGAAAATCGAGTGCAGGAAGCGCTTCCGAAGATTGAGGCGCTCGCACAGGCGCCGGTTCGGTGGCACTTTATCGGACATCTGCAGCGGCGGAAAGTTCGATCGGTTGTCGGCATGTTCGAGCTGATTCATTCTGTCGACAGCCTGGAGCTTGCGCAAGAAATTGATCGGCGCGCCGGAGAAGCCGGGCAGTCTCAAGATATTTTGCTTGAGGTGAATATCGGAGGGGAGACGACGAAGGGCGGTTTTCATCCGGACGGGCTTGTCCAATTGGTATCGACGATGGCGGCACTTTCGCATATTCATATTAAGGGGTTGATGGCGATTCCGCCTCCGACAGCTGAGCCCGAGTCGGCCAGAACGCATTTTATCCG
>MSXM01000037.1:22362-43253 GCA_002083565.1 Nitrospira sp. ST-bin4
TACGAAATTGCCGTTCAAGAAGGGGCAACATTGGTCCGTGTCGGCTCCGCTATTTTTGGAGCGCGTCATGCCTAGCATCTCACTTTCGCACAAGATTGCTTTCGTGGGCGGCGGTCAGATGGCCGAAGCATTGATCGGGGGGATACTGGCCGCCAAGCTCTGTGTGCCCGATCGAATTTGGGCCACCGATCCGGCTGCGGTCCGACTCGATCATCTAAAGAAGACGTTCGGGATCCAGGTCGGCGGGTCAAATCGCGAAGCTGCGGCTTGGGGTGATGTGGTGATGCTGGCGGTGAAGCCGCAGGTATTCGATGGGGTGCTCAAGGAGATCGGTGGTGAGCTAGCCGACGCCCTGATCGTTTCGATCGCTGCCGGGGTGCCGATCAGCCGAATTGCAGGGATCTGTGGAGGGCAGACGCGCGTCATTCGGGCGATGCCCAATATGCCGGCATTGGTGCATGAAGGCATGACGGCATTGGCTATCGGTTCCTGCGCGCACGAACAGGATGTGGCTACGGTACGATGCATCTTTGAATCAGTCGGCAAGGTCGTGCCGGTTGAAGAACGGTTGATGGATGCCGTGACCGGGCTGAGTGGAAGCGGGCCTGCCTATGTGTTTCTTGCCATCGAAGCTTTGACCGATGGCGGAGTGAAAATGGGTGTGCCGAGAGAGATCGCCGCAGTACTCGCCGCACAGACCGTGCTGGGTGCCGCGCAAATGGTACTGAAAACCGGCCAGCATCCCGCGCGACTTAAGGACCAGGTAGCTTCTCCAGGAGGGACGACAATCGCAGGATTGCATCGGCTGGAACAGGGCGGGTTGCGGGCGACGTTGATCGATGCGGTCGAAGCGGCGACGAAACGATCACAGGAGCTTGGGCGCTGATGTTTGTGGTGGGAAATGTGCTTCTGGGGATTGCTACGGTACTCGATTACGCCTTATGGTTTTATATGTGGGTTATCATTGCGCGAGCGCTGATCTCGTGGGTGAATCCTGATCCGTGGAACCCAATTGTGCAGTTCCTCGATCGGGCGACGGAGCCGGTATTGTCACCGATCCGGCGCCGGCTTGGTTGGCGGATGGGCCTGGATTTGTCGCCGCTCATCGCGATTGTCGCGATCACGTTTGTGCAGATCGCAGTAGTGCAGTCGTTGAAGGATTTTGCGCTGCGAATGAATTGATTCAATGGATAGGGGGGAGATGCCATGAAAATCACGCCACTCGACATTCAGCAGATGGTTTTTCGCGTCAAGCTTCGCGGGTACGATCAGGAAGAGGTCAATCGATTTTTGGAGGAAGTGGCGCAAACCGTGGAGTCATTGAATCGCGACAATGCGGGGTTGCGTGAGCGCATCGCTTCGTTGGAGCATCAGGTGACGGACCTGAAGCGGACGGAACTGACGTTGTCCAACACGTTGGTTTCAGCGCAGTCGCTGGCGGAAGACGTGAAGCGAAGCGCCCAGCGTGACGCCGAGTTGATCGTGAAGGAAGCGGAATTGAAGGCCGGTGAGTTGTTTCGGCAGGCACGGGTTGAGTTGGGCGATACGCAGCGGGATCTCTCAATGCTGCACAAGCAACGGCTGCTGATGGTTGAACGGATGCGGGCGACGCTTCATACCTTCGAGCGGATGTTGGATGTCGAAACAAGCGAAGCCTACCAGGATAGCGGAATGGTGTCTGAAGATAAGATGCAGGGGGAGTCAAGTCCCGCCCGCTGAACGATAGCGGCGTTCGTTTCTTGTATGAGGGGCCTTACCCGGTCGAGCGTATTGCGATTATGCTGGTTCCTCCCTCACTCCGCTCGGCACTGGATCACGCTGTTGTCAGTGGAGTTTTCCCCGGGGCCGTGCTTGCCATTCGGCAGGGCGGAGAGCGAGTCTGTGTCATACCAGCCGGGCGTCTCTCAACTGATCCTCCAGGCAGTGCAGTCACGTCATCCACGATCTACGACTTAGCATCTCTGACGAAGCCGTTGGCCACGGTGACGGCTATGGCCTTATTGGTTCAACGTGGTCAATGCCTGCTTGATGATCGTGCCGATTCAGTGCTGCACGAATTGCAGGGGGCTGCTGCCGGACCTGCGACGCTTCGGCAGTTGTTGACCCATAGTTCCGGCCTGCCGGGTTGGCGTGGGTTCTATGAACGGTTGAGCCCGAATGCGTCTCTGCCGACTTCCCCGGAGGCCAGGGCAGAAGTTAGCCTACAGGTTCTACACATGATTGCAAAAGAGGGGCTCATCTATGGAAGGGGTGAGAGGAGTCTCTATAGTGATCTCGGGTTCATGCTGCTGGGTCTGATAGTTGAACGGCTTAGCGGCACCCCATTAGACCGATTTGTGCGCGAACAGATCGTCCAGCCCTTGAACGCGCAGCCGCTCTGTTTTTTGCCGACCGGCAGTGAGGGCGAATCTCGGAAGAATTCGATGATCGGCGCGATTGCTCCCACTGAACGGGATTTCTGGAGAGGGCGTCTTCTCTGTGGCGAGGTCCATGATGAAAATGCGGCGGCGCTTGGCGGCGTCGCCGGGCATGCGGGACTCTTTGGGACTGCTGAGGCCGTTCTTGCGTTGACGGGGGCCTGGCTGGCTGCGTATCACCGCAGACCTTCGCTTCTCAATTCAGAGGTTGTGTCGGATTTTTCGAAAAGACAGTTGAATATACCTGGATCCAGCTGGGCAATAGGATGGGATACGCCGTCTCCGCCCTCTTCATCAGGGCGATACTTTTCATCCGAATCATTCGGCCATCTGGGTTATACGGGGACATCGGTCTGGATCGATCCAGCTTGTCAACTAGAAGTGGTACTGCTTTCGAATCGCGTTCACCCGACCAGAAAGAACGAGGGGATTAGGGCCTATCGCCCGATGATTCACGATCTTGTCTATCAGGAATGCGCGCAGGCTTTTTAGGGCAGGTCGGCGTATTCGACCCAGGTTTCTTTTTCCGCCAGGTAGCGCGTTCCTTTGAAGTTCGCTCTGGTTCTCATTCGAGTGAATCCAAATGCCTGAAGTTTGTCCACCAGCTCTTTGACTGTCGCTGCGATGGTGGAATGGGACCCGCTTTCGACGGTGAGGGCTTCGTACATGACCTTTGCCGCATATCCTGATGCGGTTCGGTTTACGAGGATGGCGCGATTGAAATAGCGGTCGCTCGGATCAATACCTTCGACCTGGTGTTTCTCAACCAGCCCTTCTTTTCTGAACATCAGGGGCAATGTGCTCATTCACTCCTCCGCAAATTCCATGAGAGACACGACCGAAGTGCAAATTATAGGGTGCTTCTTCGGCGACTGCAACCGCGTTGACAAGATGGACTTCGATTACTATGATGCCTCCCCTTCTTCCATGTTTGGAGGTTCTGTTCGAACTCCAGCCCCATGAACATCCCCAACAGCCTGACACTGCTCCGTATCCTGCTGGTTCCCGTATTCATCGGGTTCATGACGTATGGGGTATATGGAGTTGCGCTCCTTGTGTTGCTTGTGGCCGGGCTCACCGATGCAATCGACGGTCTCCTCGCGCGAAGGTGGAATCAGCAAACGCGGTTGGGTGCGGTCTTGGATCCTCTTGCAGACAAGCTGCTTCTGACATCGGGGTTCATCACGTTGTCGATACTCCATCTTATTCCGTCGTGGCTGGTCATATTAGTTGTGAGCCGTGATGTGATTCTCTTGTTAGGCACGGCTGTCGCGCATGTCACCGGGACTCCCATCGACGTGACGCCGACGTTTTGGGGTAAAGGAACGACCGCGCTGCAATTGGGCTATGTGCTCCTGGTTATCTTGCTAACCTGGCTGGATCTCGGGCTCTCGCTCCTCACGCCGCTGTTGGCGGCGACAGTCGGGTTTACGCTTACCTCAGGATTGCACTATGTCTATCGAGGTTATAAGTGCTCCAGCGCAGCTCCTCCTGCTTCATGACGATGCCTATACATGGATCGTCCACCGGCACATGCAAATAATGCAATTGTTTTGACAGGTTTTCGACCTCCCAGTAGACTCGCCTCATAGTCACGATTGTTTCACTAACCGGCTGATAGAGCCGTAACAGGACGAGTAGACCTATGGCTACGTTTGCATACGTCGGGCGGAGCAAGTCAGGGGCAGTCAAAAAGGGCGAGCTTGTTGCCAAATCGCGCGATGAAGCGGTTGAGCAACTGCGTAAACAAAGTGTTGTTGTGACAAGTCTGGAAGAGAAAGCCGCCGGGCAAGGTTTTTCATTGAGTTTTGGCAGCGGGGTGGGCGAGAAGGATCTCGTTGTGTTTACTCGTCAATTCGGCACCATGATCAATGCCGGATTGCCTTTGATCCAGTGTCTCGAAATTCTCTCGACCCAGTCTGAGAATGCGGTATTGCGGAAGGCGATCGGTGACGTCAGAGCGCAGGTCGAGGGAGGGTCAACTTTTTCCGATGCGCTTCGCAAGCATCCCAAAATTTTTGACGATCTGTACATCAATATGGTTCATGCAGGAGAAGTCGGCGGGTTGCTGGATACGATTCTCAGCCGTTTGTCCAAGCATATTGAAAAGGCCATGAAGTTGAAGGGGCAGATCAAGAGCGCGATGGTGTATCCGGCCGCCATCGTCGGGATCGCCACCATCGTGATCTCCGTACTCATGATCTGGGTCATTCCTGTCTTCGAGAAGATGTTCAAGGAATTGTCCGGGGGGAAAATGGCTCTTCCGGGGCCGACCCAACTCGTGATCGATATGAGCAATTTCGCGCAGGCATATTGGTACATCATATTGGCAGTGATTATAGGAAGCGTGGTTGCAGTGAAGAAGTACTATGGCACTGCCCAAGGGAGGCTGGCGATCGATAAGTTTGTATTGAAGCTGCCGGTGTTCGGAGACTTGATCAGAAAGGCTTCCGTGGCAAAGTTTACCCGTACTCTTGGCACTTTGCTGGCCAGCGGCGTGCCGTTGCTGGAAGCATTGACGATTTGCGCAAAGACCTCGGGAAATAAAGTCGTTGAAAATTCGCTATTGGAGGCAAAGATCAGTATCAGTGGCGGAAAAACGATCTCTGAGCCATTGGCCAAGAGCGGGACGTTTCCTAAGATGGTGACTCACATGATTTCGGTCGGGGAGTCGACAGGCGCGTTGGATAGCATGCTAGGGAAAATTGCGGACTTCTACGAGGATGAGGTGGACGAAGCGGTGACAAACCTCACTGCACTCTTGGAACCTATGATGATGGTGTTTCTTGGCACCACGGTAGGGTTTATTGTGGTGGCAATGTACTTGCCGATCTTTACAATGGCGCAAGCTATCGGGTAAGCGACAGAAGTTGGGCAGCATTCTTTCTCACTCGACATGGCTTAAGCCAGGTCCAGCGAGTGAGGTCGGCTCACTCAAGTCCCGGACACGTACAGCGGCGCTCTCCAATTCCATGTGATCTTTGATCGTTCGTGGATTTCCCTACCGTCTGCTCTTGAAGGGTAGGCGGTAGGATCGCTGCGGGGTTCCCCTGCCTTGTCGGGGATTGGAATTATGGACGATATCAAGACCAGAATTTACTGGTTAATGGGGTTGCGCATCGTCGTTGTCACGCTGCTGCTGGGGCTCTCCCTCACTTTCCAGCTGACTAAGGGAGAACGAGTCGAAACCTTTTATGCGCTGATCATATTCACCTATGCGGTGACGATTCTCTACGCAGTCATACTTCGAAGGCTGTCAAGCTCTGAGGCGCTCGCTCAATTCGCTTGGGTTCAAGTCGCCGTCGACTTGTTACTTGAAACGGTATTAATCGCAAGGACGGGAGGCATTGAAAGCCCGTTTGCGGTGCTCTACGTCATCAGTGTGACGGTGGCGAGTCTCGTTCCTCGGCGCCGTGCGGGACTTCTGACCGCCAGTTGCTGCATCATTCTTTTCGGAATTCTCACCAATATTCAACTGTATGGGCTGGCTGAAGTGTGGGGATGGTTGCCGCAGGCGCGGCTTAGCGCCGCCGAGTCTCTTCAGGCAGTCGGTGTCTATAGCCTGGCTTTTCTGGTCGTTGGACTTCTTAGTGGGGCGCTTGCAGATCAGCTGCAACACGCCGATCAGTCACTTCGTGAAAAAGAGCAAGGGCTCAGTCGCCTTCGGGCCTTCCATGAAAATATCGTCCATAGCATCAGCAGCGGGGTCTTCACGACCGATGAGCGCGGGTGTATTACTTCGTTCAACCCTGCGGCGCAAGAGACGACGGGGTACAGTGTCGAGCAAGTACAGGGACGCCGCTGGCGGGAAGTGTTTAACTGGCATCCTGCTCAGCCGGAGGAGGAAGGTCTGCTCGATAGGTCTGCCCATAGCAGATTCGAGGTGGAATGCAAACGGGCCGACGGCAATCGGCTGATTCTGGGGATGACGCTCGCGCCGCTGCATGAACAGGGAACCGAAACAGGATTCGTCGGAGTGTTCAAGGATCTCACGCAAATTCGGGACCTGGAAGAGGAGATGAGGCGGAAGGAGTGGCTGGCCAATCTCGGAGAGATGTCGGCGGGAATGGCGCATGAAATACGAAATCCTCTCGGAGCACTCGCCGGAGCGATGCAGATGCTTCGAAAGGATCTTCAGGCAGATGAAACCAGCCAGCGGCTGATGGACATCGCAATTCGCGAAGCGACAAGACTGGACGATATCATCACGGAGTTTCTCCAATATGCCCGCCCTCCCGCGCTGAATGTGAAAGAGTCTGATTTGAACAAAGTCCTTGCCGAGACGCTTGATCTGGTACAACATGAAGCACGAACAAGAACAAAGATCGCCATTGAAACAGCGCTGGCCGAGGGGGCTTTGCCGGGGCAGATCGATCAGGATCAAATGAAGCAAGTGTTCTGGAATTTAGCGGCTAACGCGTTTGATGCCATGCCGCGTGGCGGGCGGCTCACAATTGCAACGGGTTGTCGGCGTGTCGATGTCGCTGGGCGCAAGGCGGATGTGGTTGAAATCTCGTTTCATGATACAGGGGAAGGCATTCCTAAGCAGAACCTCGATAAGATTTTTCTGCCGTTCTTCACCACTAAGGCGCATGGATCTGGATTGGGGCTCGCGGCTGTGCATCGGATCGTCGATTTGCATGGGGGGTGGATTAAGGTTGAGAGTGAGGAAAACCAGGGCACGCGATTTGTCGTGTGCCTGCCGCAATCGGCGGATGCCGGGGTGCGGTTATGGCATGAAGGTAGGGAACCGTGGAAAAGATCCTAGTTGTTGATGATGAACAAAGCTTGCGGGAAGTCTTGAGCATTATGCTCAAGCGGACCGGGTATGCCGTGACCAGTGTGGCCGATGGCGAAGAAGCTATCGAGCTTCTGAATAAGGATATTTTCGATCTGGTCATCACTGACTTACGGATGCCGAAGATCGACGGCATGGAAGTGCTCAAAGCTGCGAAGTCGGCTTCCCCCGAAACGGTTGTGTTGATTATTACGGCGTTCGCCTCCGCTGATTCGGCGGTCGAAGCGATGAAACAGGGGGCCTACGATTATTTGACGAAGCCGTTTCAGGTGGACGAAGTTCAGTTGATCATCCGCAATGCGCTGGAAAAGCGGCGCCTGACGACGGAAAATATTTTGCTCAAACGCGAGATGGCGAGCCAGTCGTCCTTTTCACAGCTGGTAGGCCAGAGCGACGCGATGCAAAAGGTGTTTGATGTCGTGCGGAAGGTGGCTGACTCGAAGAGCAATGTCTTGATCTGCGGCGAAAGCGGAACAGGAAAAGAACTGGTGGCACGTGCGATCCATTACAACAGCAGCAGGAATGCCATGCCGTTTGTAGCCGTGAACTGCAGCGCGGTGCCTGAGACACTTTTGGAAAGTGAGCTGTTTGGCCACATGAAAGGATCATTCACCGGCGCGATTTCGAACAAGGCCGGGTTGTTCGAGGTGGCGAATGGCGGGACTGTGTTTCTCGACGAGATTGGCGATACCACGCCGACGATTCAGGTAAAGCTCTTGCGGGTGATTCAGGAGCGTGAGTTCCGCCGCGTGGGCGGTAATCAGGACGTCAAAGTCGATGTGCGCATCGTGGCTGCGACAAATAAGGATCTTGAAAAGGCGGTTGCTGACGGGTCGTTCCGCGAAGACCTCTACTATCGGCTGGATGTCATTCCGATTCGACTGCCTCCGCTGCGGATGCGGAGCGGTGACATTCCGTTATTGGTCAACCATTTCTTGGAGCGTTTCTCAAGAGAGAGCGGGAAGCCGCTTCCAGTGTTGAGCCCCGAAGCCATGTGTGTATTGTTGGGACATGAATGGCGGGGCAATGTTCGGGAATTGGAGAATTTGATCGAACGCGTTGTCGCATTTTCAGTCGGAGGGACGGTGACCGATACGGATGTTCAGGGGTGGCTGCATCGGTCGGTTTCAGCACAGCCGCAACAGAGCGTTCCCCTGGAATTGACGGACGACGGAGTGGACCTTGAGGGGCTTGTCAACGGTATCGAGAAAGATCTGTTGCTCAAGGCGCTTGAGCGATCAAAATGGGTCAAGAAGAAAGCCGCTCGGTTGCTTCGGCTGAACACGCGATCGTTTCGGTATCGGCTGGAGAAGTATGCTATAAAAGGGGGTCGTGACTAAAGACTCTTCAGAATCCTTTGCCGTCTCGGCGTCCCCCGTTACCGTTTTTGCTCCCGCCAAAATTAATCTTGTCCTTCGTATCCTCGACCGCCGCACCGACGGGTTTCACAATCTCTGGTCTCTGATGCAGACCGTCAGATTAGAGGACGAAGTCGTTATTCGGATCAATCAAGAGCATACCGACATCAGGCTGCGATGTGATGTGCCCTCATTAAGCGCGGATCATACAAACCTTGTCTATCGTGCTGCGGAGGCGGTGCTGCGCCGTTGCGAGCGAAGGGTCGGGGTGGAGATTGTTTTGATCAAGCGAATTCCGATGGGCGCAGGCTTAGGCGGGGGAAGCAGCGATGCAGCAGCTACGATCGTCGGACTCGACCGAGCATTGAGTCTGGGATGGTCGTCGGCGGACATGGCGCAAGTCGGTCAGGCGCTGGGCAGCGATGTGCCGTTCTTCTTTTTTGCTCCATCCGCGGTGGTAACGGGGCGAGGCGAACAGGTGCACCCTGTTCGAATCGCTGGGAACCGATGGGTTGTGCTTGTCAATCCTGGATTTTCAGTTGAAACTAAGTGGGCTTATCAAGAGCTTTCTTCCAGCCGGAACCAGGTACGGCCGCTTTCGGATATTCATGGAGCACTAGGGCGGGAATCAGGAATTTCGTGGGAACAGGCCCTTGAAGTGGCGGAAAACGACTTTGAGGCGCCGGTTTTCAGGGCCCATCCGAGCCTTCAGGAAATCAAGCAGGCACTTATGGCGCAGGGCGCAGAGGCCGCGCTGTTGTCGGGTAGTGGGGCGACCGTCTTCGGGATTTTTCGCAACGAAGGAGAGGCTCGGAAAGCGCAGGTTCATTTTCAAACTCAACCTCGTCTCAAGGTTTTTGTAGTCGTTGCATCGTCCGGTCCACTGATTGTTAAATCATAGCTGGGCGTGGCGCAGCTGGTTCGGTTGACAGAAGCCGTATATTTCCGATACAGTTCCGCCCCTTGGTTCCCTTTCTCTGCGCGTGCAGCGGACGAGGGGGCATGGCTCCTAAGAGTCCGCCTGCGCTCATCGAAGAAGAACCACTAGAGAATTCAGAGTCTTACGACGCCGACTAGGACCCATAGAGAAAATCCGATGAACCGGGAATTGAAGCTTTTCTCTGGCAACGCCAACCTTGCGCTCGCCCAAGAAATCGCTGCGTACTTAGGGCAGAAACTGGGAGAGGCCACAGTCTCATCGTTCAGTGACGGTGAGATTCGTGTCCGGATCGACGAAAACGTGCGTGGCGCAGACGTATTTGTGGTCCAGTCTTGTTGCCAGCCGGTGAACGATTCATTGATGGAGCTGCTGATCGTCATTGATGCGCTCAAGCGGTCGTCGGCGAATCGCATTACCGCAGTCATCCCGTATTTTGGGTATGCCCGCCAAGACCGAAAAGACCAACCGCGTGTGCCTATTACCGCGAAGCTGGTCGCCGATTTGATTACAACGGCCGGAACAGACCGGGTGCTGACGATGGACCTCCATGCGGGGCAGATCCAGGGCTTTTTCAATGTGCCGGTAGACCATCTCTATGCGATGCCGGTGCTGTTGGATTACATCACGAAAAAGAAGATCAACGATCTCGTTGTCGTGTCGCCTGACGCCGGCGGCGTGGAGCGTGCCCGTGCCTTGGCCAAGCGGATTCAGGCCAATCTGGCGATCATCGACAAGCGGCGTGAGGGGCCGAATCAAGCTCAGGTGATGAACATTATTGGTGATATCAAAGGCAAGAGTGTGCTGTTGCTTGACGATATGATCGATACAGCCGGTACGATCGTCCAGGGCGCGCAGGCCTGCGCCGATCAAGGCGCGCGCGAAGTCTGGACTGCCTGCACGCATGCGGTGCTCTCTGGCCCTGCATTGGAACGGCTTCAAAAATCCTGTCTTACACAGGTTGTTGCAACCAATACGATTCCTCTGCGGGGGAAAGAGCAGGTGTGCCCTAAATTGTACCAACTGTCGGTGGCCCCTCTTCTGGGAGAGGCCATCAGACGCATTCACGAAGATGAGTCAGTCAGTTCACTATTTGCCTAGGCCCCCACGCATCGGGCCTTTGGCCGCACGCAGGGGAGATGGAGGAGTATCATGAAGTTCGATTTAGCAGCGACGGTAAGAGAGCAGGCCGGCAAGGGTGCCGCGCGGTCCATGCGGCGCGCGGGCAAAGTTCCTGCCGTGCTCTATGGACAGGGCGAGTGTCTCATGCTCACTGTTAACCCGGACGAGTTGATCAGGATTTTGAAGTCTCAAGCAGGCAGCTCTGCCTTGATTTCGTTGACCATTGCCGGGGCAAAATCCAATCCGAGCCGCACGGCGCTTCTGCGCGATTATCAGGTTGATCCCGTGAGCGGGGCGGTGCTGCACGCAGATCTCTTTGAAGTGTCCATGAGCAAGCCCATTCGGGTCAAAGTTCCCATCCAGGTTATTGGAGGAATCCCCGCCGGTGTCAAGGAAGGCGGAGTGTTGCACCATAACATGCGCGATATGCATGTCGAATGTCTGCCGTCGCTCTTGCCTGACCATATCGAGATTGATGCGTCGGCCTTGAATATCGGCGGCGGCATCCATGTCAAAGATATTGCGGTGCGGGAAGGGGTCCGCTTTTTGGATGATTCCGAGCAAATGGTTGTCAGCGTAGCGGCGCCTATGTCTGATGCCAAGCTCGAAGCGCTCTTGACGAGTGCGGCAGGTGCGGCGGGAGAACCGGAGGTCCTGGTCAAGGGTAAGGAAGCCGTGGCTGGTAGCGAAGGTGCGGCTGGCGCGGAACCGGCGAAAGCTGGTGCTGCAGCGCCGGCTGGTGAAGCGAAAGCCGGCGAGAAAAAGGACGGCGGCAAGGAAGCAGCTGCCTCCAAAGGTGACAAGAAGGAAGCTGAAAAGAAGAAGTAACGGTGCATCTCCTCGTCGGATTGGGCAATCCCGGCAAGGCCTACGCCAGAACTCGCCACAATGTCGGTGTGTGGATCATCGAGCGGGCTGCTACTCGATGGGCAATCCATCTTTTCCCGCGCGGCATGGCGCAACGAGGCTCCGGGCGGTTGGGGTCGGAGTTGGTCGAGTTGGCCGGGACGCTCGACTTCATGAACGTGACAGGCCCTCCGCTCAAGGGGCTGCTTCGCGACCTGACGCTTACCCCAGACAATCTCATTCTCATTCATGATGATCTCGACCTCGAAGCGGGGCGTATCAGGATCAAGCAAGCAGGCGGGCATGGAGGTCATAATGGCATCAAGTCCGTCATTGAGGCATTAGGCACTTCCCGCTTCGTTCGGCTCAAGATCGGGGTTGGACGGCCTGCGCAGAGGCAGGATTCAGCCGACTATGTGCTGGAAATGGTAACGAGCGACGAGATGGAAGTATTCGGCCCCTGTGTCGAACGGGCTGTTGATGCCCTGGAGTGCCTGATACACCGTGGTGTGGAGACGGCGATGAATCAGTTCAATGTGCGGGAAGGAAAGGAAAGTGGTGAGTTGTAAGTGGTGAGTGTTGAGTAGGGGAACTAACTCAGCACTCAGGACTTAAGGCTCAGCGCTTCTTAAAACATGGGGCTTTGTTGCGGGATGATCGGGCTTCCGAATGTCGGTAAGACAACGGTGTTCAATGCTTTAACTGGTAGCGGAGCGCTGGCAGCCAACTATCCCTTCGCCACAGTCGACCCGAATACAGGCATTGCACTGGTGCCCGATCCGCGCCTCGTCACACTTACTGATCTGTTTAAGTCAAAGAAAACGACCTATAGCACACTTGAAGTCCGGGACATCGCCGGCTTGGTCGAGGGCGCCAGCAAGGGAGAGGGACTCGGCAACCAGTTTTTGGGCCATATCCGGGAAGTCGACGCGTTGCTCCACGTCGTGCGTTGTTTCCAGGGAACCGATGTGGTGCATGTCAGCGGCGGCGTGAACCCGCTTCGCGACATCGGTGTTATCGAAACGGAATTAATGCTGTCCGATCTTGAAACGCTCGACCGGCGCAAGCAAAAAACCGAGAAAAAGGTTCGTGCGGGAGACAAAAAAGCAGCGTTTGAGTTGGAGTTGATCGCGCGGTTGATCGGTCTGCTCGACAAGGGCGAGTGGTTGGGCAATCTCAGCTACACGCCGGAGGAGCGGGCGATTCTTGATGAGTGTCAACTGCTGGCCGCCAAGCCGGTGTTGTTTGTGGCGAATGTTTCGGAAGGGAAGAACGCTGACGAGGCGATGGTTCAAGCCGTGCGCGATTTTGCCGGCAAGCGAGGCGCGGGTGTGGTGACCATCTGCGGCCAGCTGGAAGCAGAGCTGTCGTTGCTGCCAGAAGCCGAACGAGTCGATTTCCTCAAAGAACTGGAGCTGACTGAATCCGGCCTTGTGCGGCTCACGCGCGAAGCCTACATGCTGTTGAATCTCGTCACCTTCTTTACTGCCGGGGAAATCGAATCGCGGGCGTGGCCTATCGTGCGAGGGACCAAAGCACCGCAGGCGGCTGGCAAGATTCACTCGGACATGGAGCGCGGTTTCATCCGGGCCGAGGTCTACCACTATGACGACTTGCTGGCCTGTGGCTCTGAGGCCAAGGTGAAGGAGAAGGGGCTCTTTCGTCTCGAGGGGAAAGACTACGTGATTAAAGAAGCGGACATCGTGTATTTTCGGTTCAATGTCTGATCGTTGCAGAAGTGAGATCGGGTCCAGTGATTAAGGTCCTCCTAGTCGAAGCCAGTGAAATCGACGCCCGTCGGGCGCGTGACATGCTCGCTGAGGCGGGCGAAGGGGACATTCAGGTTACTCATGTCGGGAATCTGAGCGCAGCCTTGCGTCTGCTGAGCCGTGAGTCGTTCGATGTCATTTTACTCTACGGAGAGTTGATCGATACGCATGGCTTGAATGTTTTGGACTTGCTACAGGCCGCCCTGGCTCACATGCCGATTGTGATGTTGACGGATCACAAAGACGCCAGGAAAGAGCGGCAGGCAATGCAGCGAGGTATTCAGGACGTCATCGTCAAGCAGCAGTGGACGGCGGAACAACTGGTGCGGGCGGTCCGACACTCGGTCGATCGCAAACAAGCCGAACAGCACCTGTCGTATCTGGCGCAGTACGATCCATTGACCGCATTGGCCAATCGAGCCTTGTTTCACGATCGGCTGATCCATGCGCTGGCGCTGGCCAAGCGGAAGAAACAAGAAGTCGGCCTGGTCTTGCTGGCGCTTGATCAGTTTCCATCTCTGGCTGAAACGCTCGGCCCCGAGGGGTGTGACCTGCTGCTCCAAGAGGCGGCGGAGCGTCTCAAGAAATGTATGAGAGAGGTCGATACCGTCGCGCGTCTTGAAGGCGATGAGTTTACCTGCCTGTTGGAGGGGATCAATTCCCGGTCAGATATGGACATCGTTGCAAAGCGAGTGCTGGGTTCTATGGCTCAGCCGTTCAAGGTGAAGGAAGAATCAGTGATGGTCACGGTGAGTATCGGGGTGGCTGTCTATCCGATCGATGGCCGTCAGGCTGATGAATTGATTCAGCGAACCCAGGGCGCATTGAATGCCGTTCAGGAAGCCGGTGGAGGGAACTATCAGTTTCCGGCATCCGGATAGATACCGCTTGACCTGCCGGTAGTTTCGCACTACGCGAGCGACATGCATCCACGAGATTGATCTTTCTCCGGCCTGTACCGAGCTGCGTCGCTGGAAATTGACTGTTTTGCTATCCCTGTGTTACCTTTCCACGGTCGTTGCGCCGGAGAGGCGCCCTACACCTCGCTCCCGACCGGTTCGGGGGCCTTTGTCCAGGAGGATTCTTTCATGGAGCTCTACGAGTCTCTGTTCATTATCCGTCCGTCCGTCTCCGACGAGGAGACCAAAACCCTGATCGAGAAGATGAAAGGCGTTGCCGATAAAACCGGTGCGCAGTTCATTAAGGCTGAAAATCTAGGCAAAAAGAAACTTGCCTATGAAGTGCGTCGGGAACGGAAGGGCACGTATGCCTATTTTTACTTCAAGGCGCCGAATAACACGGTCGGTGAACTCGAGCGGGCCTATCGATTGGAAGACAACATTATCAAGTTTCTGACGATTCATCATGAGAAGCCATTGGTGGAGCGCCGTCCATTAGAAGTCTCGGCACAGGAGTCCGACGGTGGCCGGATTTAATAAAGTCATTCTCATGGGGAACCTCACGCGGAACCCCGAGCTGCGGTACACACCGAGCGGGACGCCGGTAGCGAGTTTCGGCCTTGCCGTGAGCCGACGGTTCAAACAGGGCGAGGATCTGAAGGAAGAAGTTTGTTTCGTCGATATCGTGGTGTTCGGCAAGCAAGCGGAACATTGTGGGCAGTATCTCAGTAAGGGCAACGGTGCAATCGTCGAGGGACGGCTACAGCAGCGACGATGGGAAACCGAAGACGGTCAAAAGCGCAGCAAGCACGAAGTCGTCGCGCAGGCTGTGACGTTTATGCCCAAACGTCAAGAGGGTGGGACTGCCGGTGCAGAGCCTCCGGCTCACGATGAGCCCGGCTATGACATGGATGAACAAGGTTGAGCGCGTAGGAATGAGGAGGCAGTGATGGAACGGAGTAACGACAGTGAGCGTGGCGGGGGCGGAGGCAGATTGTTTCAGCGGAGGCGGCCGTGCCGCTTTTGCCTGGAGAAGGCTCCGATCGATTTCAAGGACGCCGGGTTGCTGAGAAATTTCCTGACTGAGCGGGGGCGGATCGTCCCGCGACGTATTTCTGGAAACTGCATGCGCCATCAACGTGAGTTGACCGTCGCCGTCAAGCGGGCTCGCCATATTGCCATCATCAGTTTCGCAGAGGAGCGATAACAAGCGTGACCGGTGATTGCAGCGTATTGGAGCGGGGCGGCGGCGAGTCGCTGGGGATCGGGATGGATCTACTCACACCCAAGATTGCAGATATCACGGCGGACGGCGTTTCACTCTCAGGTAATCTGACGGCTGAAGAGCTGGGACTCACCGATGCAGACGTGTCTATTAATGGAACATTGTCGGTGGGGCTGGATCTTCGATCAGTCGAACGCACGATCTGCCTGACGGGAGTTGTGGAAGGAACGGCAGTTCATCAATGTGTGCGCTGTCTAAAGGATTTTGAGAGTCCCATCGCCTTCTCTGTGCGCGCTGCCTATGAACGGGAAATCAAGGCTGCGGCACCCGCAGCCAAGCAAGATGCTGGATGGAAGAAGAAACCAGCGCCGGTAGTTGAACCCAAGCTGGAAGAGCCGGACGATGATTTGTACTATTACACGGGTGATCAGCTCGATCTGGCGCCGATGCTTCGTGAGCAGTTGATTCTCGCTTCTCCAATGCATCCGCTGTGTGTCGAGGAATGCCTTGGGCTCTGCGCCCAATGCGGGAAAAATTTAAATGAGGGGCCGTGTCGCTGCGCCGCGGAACCGACGGGAAGTCCGTTTCAAGTTCTGCGCGGCATGAAAGAAAAGTTGCAAGAGCCTGCCGGTCAGTGAAAGGCCCGGCAGTGGCTCGAAGAAGGAGTTGCCATGCCCAATCCGAAACATAAACACTCACGAGCGAGACGAGATAAGCGCCGGACGCAAAAGCTGCGTATGACGCCTCCGGGGATGTCTGTCTGTCCCCAGTGCCACGAGTTGAAACTGCCGCACTATACGTGTTTGAACTGCGGGACATACAAGGGCAAGGCTGTCATTCAAGTCGAAGAAGCGTAACGGAAGGTGCACTGTGCTCTGTGACATCGGCCTGACTCCGGCGGGTGGCGCGACTGTCGTAGGCCGCTTCTATTCGGCAGCACATTGGCGCACATCCGCCGGTCCCCAATTTGTCACAGGACGTAGACAGGAGAGCCGTGCGCCAGGTTCTGCTTCCTCTTCGTTGTGCAAATCCTCGCATGAGGCTCAACGCTCTGCCGTGTCCGTCGAATCAGAAAAACTGCACATGGACAGCCGGTTGATCCGACACCAGCCGTGACCACCTCATCCCGCATGAAGATCGCACTTGACGCGGTGGGAGGCGACCATGGCCCGGCTCCCTGCATCGAAGGCGCTTTCCAGGCCATCAGTGAGTCGGATGTCGAGGTCATTCTCGTCGGCGACGAGACGATGCTGAAACAAGAATGCGGCCGTCTCGGCTATAACGATGCCCGCGTGTCCATTCGTCATGCGTCCCAAGTTGTTACCATGGAGGAATCTCCTGCGGCCATGGTCCGAAAGAAGCGGGACTCGTCGATTTGGGTTGCCACCGGAATGGTGAAGAGCGGTGAAGCCGATGCCGTCGTAAGTCCAGGCAACACGGGAGCCAGCATGGTCGCCTCATTTTTTGTATTGGGGCTGACGAAAGGCGTGGAACGACCGGCGATTGCCACCAGTTTGCCGACGGTGACCGGTGAAGCGATCATTCTTGATGTGGGGGCGAATGTTGATTGTGGCGCGAAGGATCTTCATCAGTTTGCCGTGATGGGGAATGAGTACGGGAAGTACTTATTCGGCAAGCCCAATCCTCGTGTCGGCCTGCTGAGTATTGGCGAAGAGGACAGCAAAGGCAATGAGGTCACGAAGGAAGCCTTTAAGCTATTAAAGGCAAGTTCGTTGAATTTCGTCGGCAATGTCGAGGGGCGCGAGGTATACAGCGGAAATGCGGATGTGGTGGTGTGCGATGGGTTCATTGGAAACGTTGCGTTGAAGATATCCGAAGGCGTTGCCGAGACGATCAGCAAATTGTTGCTCAAGGAGATTTCAGGGTCCCTGCTTGGACGGCTGGCCTATCCCCTGATTGCAGCTCCCCTGAAGAAACTCAAGCGGCGGATCGATTATGCCGAGTTCGGCGGTGCACCGTTGCTTGGAGTCAACGGCATTACAATCATTTGCCATGGCCGGTCGTCAGCAAAAGCCATCAAGAACGCCATTCGCCGGGCCAAAGGCATGGCTGAAGGACGGGTACAAGAACTTATTCAGCGAAATATCGAAGGCAGCCTTGCTGGTCCTTCGGTGGAGCAGGAAACATGAAGTCCCGTATTACTGGCACAGGCTCGTACGCGCCTGCCAAAGTGCTGACGAATGCGGATCTCGAACGCATGGTGGCGACTTCGGACGAGTGGATTCGTGAACGGACGGGCATCCGAGAGCGGCATATCGCAGCGGCCGGAGAGGCATGCTCGGATCTGGCTGTCCAAGCTGGAAGGCGCGCACTGGCGGCGGCAGGTCTTCCCGCCACTGAGCTCGATATGGTCTTGGTTGCCACCTGTACGGGAGACTATCCGCTTCCATCGACGGCCTGTTTGGTACAGCATCAACTCGGCGCGACCAAGGCAGCGGCCTGTGACATTGCGGCCGCATGTTGCGGCTTTGTCTATGCGCTGTCGGTGGCTGATGCGTATGTGAAGGCCGGGATGCGTCATGTCCTGGTGATCGGGTCGGAAGTCATGTCCGCTATTACAGATTGGAAGGACCGAAATACCTGTGTCCTATTTGGAGACGGGGCTGGGGCGGCGGTTGTCAGTGCGGGTGATGGAGAGCGGGGCATTTTGTCTACACACCTTCGCTCCGATGGAAATTTGAACGAACTGATCGCCGTACCGGGGGGCGGTTCTCGGATGCCGCCGTCTGAGAAAACCATTGCGGAACGAATGCAGTGTATCAAGATGAAGGGACATGAAACCTTCAAGGTCGCGGTGCGGAACCTGGAAGAGATCGCCAGGGAAACCTTGGCTGCGAATCATGTTCGTGTGGAAGACCTTGATTTATATGTGCCCCACCAGGCGAATCTCAGGATTCTCACGGCGGTCATGGAGCGCCTCGGTCTTCCAGCAGAAAAAGTGATGCTCAATCTCGACCGGTATGGCAATACGTCGGCCGCGTCGATTCCCATTGCGTTGGATGAAGCGGTGCGCGCAGGGCGTATCAGGGACGGATCGCTGGTCATGCTTGGCGCGTTTGGGGCCGGGCTGACGTGGGCCTCTGCCATGATCCGGTGGTAATCGTGCTGCCGTCGGTATGCTCAAAACTTTTTCCCGTTGACATTCCAGGGCAATTCTAAGATATCTAACAGCCTATGGCATCCGGCATCGGTCTGGTATTCCCAGGCCAAGGTTCGCAATCTGTGGGGATGGGCAAATCGCTGTGCGAGGCTCATCCGGCAATTAAGCAAGTCTACGAGGAAGCCTCGTCGGTGCTAGGGTACGACAGTGCTGCGCTCTGTTTTGAGGGCCCGGCAGAGAGGCTCAATTTAACGGAGTATACGCAGCCGGCTCTGTTGGTGAGCAGTATCGCTGCGTTGAAAACATTGGAATCAGCCGGGATACAACCAATTGCAGTGGCAGGTCACAGTTTGGGTGAGTATTCGGCGCTCGTGGCGGCAGGTGGTGTGTCGTTTCGAGATGCAGTCGGATTAGTCCAAAAGCGCGGCCGCTATATGTCAGAAGCCGTGGCTCCGGGTACAGGTCTTGTTGCCGCGTTGTTGGGGTTGACGCCGGATGTCGTCAAAGATGTTTGTCGAGAGGCATCAGTGGTTGGAGTCGTGGCTGCCGCCAATTTTAATTCGCCGGGCCAGGTCGTGATTGCAGGTGAAAAGGCGGCGGTGGAACGGGCTATCGAGTTGGCCAAAGAAAAAGGCTGCAAGAAGGCGATTCCTTTGCCGGTGAGTGTGCCGGTACATACGCCATTGATGCAACGCGCGGCCGATCGATTGGCCACGGACCTGGCGGCAATCCGCTGGTCGGACCTTCGGGCGCCCCTCATCAATAATGCTGAGGCGCGGGCGATCAGCCGAGCGAGCGAAATCCACGCGTCGTTGGTCAAGCAATTGTCGTCTTCCGTGCTATGGGAAGACACGGTCAGGACCATGGGCGCGATGGGGGTGACAACGTTCGTGGAGGTAGGGCCGGGGGCGGTGCTGACCGGTTTAATCAAGCGTATTCTTCCCGAGGCGCGTCTGATGAATGTAAACGATCCTAAGTCGCTGGAAACCACCTTGAACAACGTGAACAGGTGAAAGTCGGCAAGTGAGTAGCGTGCATCGATACGTGCGCGTCTAATTTTCAAGCTTCGAGCAGGAGTTGGTTATGTCTTTGCAGGGAAGGGTTGCAATTGTTACTGGTGCCGCGCAGGGAATCGGTCGGGCCATTGCTGAAACCCTTGCGCAAGCAGGAGCAGATATCGTGGTCGGTGATATTGATCCGGGCCGTTCCCTCGAAACCGTGAACGCAGTTGAGAAGCTGGGGCGGAGGGCGTTGAATGTCAAAGTCAACGTCGCGGAGGCCGATGACACCAAAGCGATGGTTGAGCAGGTACTCAAGGCGTGGGGGAAAGTCGATATCCTGGTCAACAATGCCGGTATCACCCGTGATGGCCTCTTGCTGCGCATGAAAGAAGAGGATTGGAACCTGGTGCTTCAGGTCAATCTCAATGGAACCTTCAATTGCACGAAGGCGGTCTTGCAGGCGATGACTAAGCAGCGGTATGGTCGTATCGTTAATATTGCATCGATCGTGGGGGTAATGGGTAACGCAGGGCAGGCCAATTACGCGGCGTCGAAAGCGGCCGTCATCGGCTTTACCAAAACGGTTGGACGGGAATATGCCAGCCGCAATGTTACGGTCAATGCCGTGGCTCCGGGCTTTATCGATACTGCGATGACCCATGGGTTGCCGGCGGATGTGAAAGAGACGCTGCAGAAGCAGATTCCGTTAGGCCGGCTTGGTACACCGGCGGACATCGCGGCGGCTGTGCGGTTTCTCGTGTCCGAAGACGCGGCCTATATTACCGGCCACGTGTTACATGTAAACGGTGGAATGTTGATGGTGTGAGGCATCGGAGCCGATTTCAATGTATGGCCGTGACAGATCCCCATGTGACGGCGACGAGTGAGTCCTATCGGGGAAGGAGGTAGGGAGAGCAATGGCAACCGTTGAGGAACGTGTAAAAAAGATTATTGCCGAGCAGCTTGGTGTGGAGGAGGATGAAGTGACCCCTGAGGCGTCCTTCGTTGAAGACCTCGGCGCCGATTCGCTCGACACGGTCGAGCTGGTGATGGCACTTGAAGAGGAGTTCTCGATCGAGATTCCGGATGAGGATGCGGAGAAGATTCTCACGGTTGGAAAGGCCCTGGATTACATCAAGGAAAAATCATAAGGCCCGTCTCTGTGATGCCTGATCGACCTACACGCCGAGTTGTTGTGACCGGCCTCGGATTAGTGACTCCCCTCGGTACGGGTGTCGAAAAAACATGGAACGCTCTCTGTGCTGGAGAGTCGGGGATCCGCCGGATCAGTCGCTTTGATCCGACCGGGTATGATGCACAGATTGCCGGGGAAGTCACCGATTTTGATCCGGCCCGTTTCATTGAGAAAAAAGAAATCAAGAAGATGGACACCTTCAT
>MSXM01000037.1:43296-52027 GCA_002083565.1 Nitrospira sp. ST-bin4
GCTCCGGAAGAAGCGACCAAGGTAGGTGTCTATATCGGTTCGGGGATCGGCGGTCTCGGATCGATCGAACACTATCACGATGTCCTTAAAGAAAAGGGGCCGGGACGAGTGTCCCCATTCTTTATTCCGATGACGATCATCAATCTGGCTTCCGGCCAGGTGGCGATTCGAATCGGAGCCAAAGGACCGAACGCCTGTGCTGTGACGGCTTGCGCGACAGGCAACCATTGTATCGGAGATGCGTACCGGCTTATTCAGCGAGGCGATGCGGATGTCATGGTTGCGGGTGGCGCCGAAGCCGCCGTGACACCACTCGGAGTCGCAGGATTTGCGTCAGCGAAGGCGCTATCGTTTAGAAACGACGAGCCGACCAGGGCCAGCCGTCCGTTCGATAAGGACCGGGATGGGTTTGTGCTGGGCGAAGGGGCCGGCGTGGTCGTGATCGAGGAACTGGAACATGCGCGCAGGCGCGGCGCGCGGATTTACGGCGAAGTGGCCGGATACGGCATGAACAGTGATGCCTATCACATTACCGCGCCGCCCGAAGGAGGAGAGGGCGCAGTCCGCTGCATGGAGTTGGCTCTCAAGGATGCCGGCATCGGCAAAGAGCAGATCGGCTATATCAACGCACACGGGACGTCCACGATGGCGGACGCGATCGAGACGCATGCCATCAAGACAGTGTTCGGCGAGCGTGCGTATGGGATTCCTGTCAGCTCGACGAAGTCCATGACAGGACATTTGCTGGGTGCGGCGGGTGGAATTGAAGCGGTGTTCAGTATTCTGGCGTTGTTTCACGGGATCCTCCCGCCCACGATCAACCTTGAGACTCCTGACCCGGCGTGTGATTTGGATTATGTGCCCAACAAGGCCAGACCGGCGGCGATCAAGGCAGCCTTGTCCAATTCCTTTGGATTCGGTGGCGTGAATGCCTGTTTGATCTTTAAACGCGTGGATGGTTAGTCTATTCCGACCATGATGCCGGCGTCTTCAGCCGACTCTTCTTCCGCTCCGTTTAAGTATCGATTCAACGACTCGACTCTTCTGGACGAAGCGCTGACGCACAAGTCCTACGTGAACGAGCGTAAGGGGTCGAGCCAAAACCACAATGAGCGGCTCGAGTTTCTGGGGGATGCGGTCCTATCGCTCATCGTGAGCGACTATCTGGCGACGCGGTATCCCCAACTCAGTGAAGGCGCTCTGTCGAAACTCAAAGCCAAGCTTGTCAGTGAACCTTCACTCGCTGCAGCCGCCAGGCGGCTTGATCTCGGTGTCCGGCTGCGGCTCGGTCGGGGTGAAGAGCTGTCGAAGGGGAGAGAGAAAACATCATTGCTGGCCGATGGGCTGGAGGCGGTGATTGCCGCAGTCTATCTCGACGGAGGGCTTGAAGCCGGCCGGATCTTTACGCTTGATGCGTTGTCGGAGGAGTTGGGGCACATCGAATCCTTACAGACGAAGCCGGGAGATGATGACTATAAGACGCGGTTTCAGGAGTGGTGTCAGAGACAATACGAGTTGTTGCCGAGGTATGTCACCGTGCGCGAAACAGGGCCGGATCATCAGAAGCTGTTTTGCGTCGAAGTGTCGGTGGGAGAGCAGGTTGTGGGGTATGGGCAGGGACACAGTAAGAAAGAAGCAGAGCAGGCAGCGGCGAAACTGGCCCTGGAGCAGTCGGACCGCTAAGGCGACTGGCTTGTGCGACGGTCTGCAACGGATTTCCGATTTGTGAGAGAGGGGAGGCTGACAATGTGGAAGCGAATTGGGCCGATGATGCCGGTGGCAGTATTGATCGGGAGTGCGATCCTCTTTTTGAGCGCCGGGTTGGCTATGGCGGCGGATAAATCAACGGCGCCGAAAGCGGAAACCTCCAAAGGACCTCGGGCGATCATCAAGACGAAATTCGGCGATATCGAAGTGAAGTTTCTTCCCGATGTGGCGCCGAAACATGTAGCGAATTTTATCAAGCTGGCGAAGGATGGTTTCTATAACGGAACAATTTTTCATCGTGTGATTCCCGGTTTCATGATCCAGGGTGGTGACCCGAATACCAAGGACTCGCTCAAGAAAGATACCTATGGACAGGGTGGTCCGGGATACTCCATCAAAGCAGAGTTCAGCGATATGCCGCATAAACGGGGGACTGTCTCGATGGCACGGGCCAACGATCCGGACACGGCCGGCTCGCAGTTTTTTATTGTGGTTGAGGATTCCCGGTTTCTCGATAACAAATATTCCGTATTCGGTGAAGTCGTCAGGGGCATTGGCGTGACAGATAAGATCGTCAACTTGCCTCGTGATGAACGGGACAATCCCAAAGAGCGTGTTGAGATGACCGTGACTATTTCTGAATAGTATCGACGGGGCTTCTATGAGTAGAACACACAAGTCATTGTATTGTTTTGAGTGTATCGATGGATGGCCGATCCATAGTCTTTTGAATAGGCTCTATTCTTGAACGAGCTCCCTACTTTTGAGGGGGGCCTTTCGTAGGATTTCCTCGCTCTCCCGTAACGGGTATCCTTGGCCATCATTCCGAGCCAAGGAGGCCGTTACTTGAGTCTTCCTTCCACACGACGCATGTACCGGAGAATATCAGCGGAGTATCCAGGCTGTTATCTGGCGTCTCACTCCGTCCGCCAAGCCGTGGTGCGTGATATTTCTTTGAACGGATTTCGAGTCGAAGGGCAATCTACTCTTCCATGCGACACCATCGTGAAAATTCAGCTCTGGCTCCCGAATGGAGAGGGCACGGTCGATATCGATAAGGCCGTGGTGCGATGGAGGACCGAACGGGAATTCGGTGTTCAGATTGTCTCAATCGCGAACGAAGCGGACCTCCGTCTAGCCCGGCACGTGGAGCATCGGCTGCAACAGGCTGCGTTGGATCTTGCCTGTTGAACGGATACGCTAATGGTAATGTTCGCAACCGGGACCGTGGGTGTGTGCTTCCGGCTCCGGCGGCGGCATGAAGGATTGGCCGGGTAGGATGATGTGCCCCGGTTCCTGTCTTTTCACGAGATGTTCGGCAATGTGCGGATGGTAGGTCTTCACGTAGCCGACGAGCCCGCCGAGAAACCGACGGGACTGAAAGTCCTTCCCTGAAAACTCCGAGACGAATGTGATTACCCGGTCGAGTACCTCGGGGGCGCTCGACGTGTCGGTGATTTGCTCCGGGTTTTGTTTCTTGAAGGTCTCGTATTCTTTTTTGAGATGCTCCGCAAAGACCGGCATGGGCGCCGATGGCACATGCAACGGGCTGAGGGTGCGGCGAAGAGCTTGAATGGAGGCGACGACTTCGGCATCCTGTCCGTCTCGTCGTCCCTCGAAATAGCCGAACGTCACGATCTCGATCAGGTTGAATAGGGCGACGGCCTTTTCACTGCCGAGTTCGCTCAGCTCTCGGTAGAAATCCCTCCGGATCGGCATAAATTGCTCGCCGAGCCGCTTTTGCTGATAGTCGCTGCCGCTGTCTAAATACGTACAGTCGCTGGGACAGGAGATTCGGACCAGCCGATGTTCTCCGCAGCAGGGGCTGCAAATCAAGCCGCCCAGTGCCGGGCAAGGGCGTTTTCCTTTTCGCTGCTTGCAATAGGGGCAGGCGCTCATTTCTTGGCCGGTCCTTCCGTCGCTGCTTTCGGCGGAGGTGGAATAAATCCGTAATCCGCCAACGTTCGTTTTTCCACCTTAGGTTTGCCGTCGGAGGGAGTTTCCAATCCATTCATCTCGGCCGCATGGGCATAGTGATAGGGGACGAGGATCAGATTGTTTGCGCGGTCAATGCTGATATCGGCCGGGGCGAGCAGATACTCGGCGATCACGTGGAAGCGATGATCTCTGGTCATCCGCCAGATTTTTCCTTTTGTGAAGTCCGATAGGTACATATTGCCCCAGCGATCGAAATCGACTCCGCTTAAGTTTTGGAATCGTCCTGTGAAGAATCCATTCGACTCCAATTCGGTGAATTCCCCTTCCGGTGAAATATCCAGAATCTTGCCTTTGTCCCAACTTACGGCGATGAGATGGCCTGTTTTAGGGTGGACGGCGATTCCGGACGGTCCAGCCAGCCGGTCATCGTGGATCAGAAGATCCACGCGATGATCAGCTGCGGGATCGATACGGTAAATAGAGTTCGCGACTTGGTCAGATGCGTATAGTAGGCCGGTCGGTCCGGCTGTCACATCTCGTAAGGACACACTCTTTTGAGAAGATGCCGCGGGAAACGAGACGGCCACGAGCAGTTTACCGGTCGTCTTATCGAATCCTTTAAGTTGGTCGAGGTCTGCGACATAGAGGGTTTGTCCCATGAGGGCCAATCCCTTTGGCGCATGCAGCAGGATATTTCCAACACCGCCTTGGATGAACTTGAGGCTCGTGACTTTCCCTGTGGAGTCCAATTTTGTGATGAATCCGTTGTTGTCTCGGTCCTCCGGTTCTCCATTGATATTCGAAATGAAATAATCGCTCCCAAGTTGGTCGCCGACAAAGCTATTAGGTGATTCCAAGCCGGTGATCTGGGCGGCGCCGCCGGGTGAAGCGAAACCAAACAGCAGTATGGAGAAGAGCAAGAGGCGGCCGCACAACGAAACGAACGGCATCGACGGCAATGGTAAGGACATCAATATAGGCGGCTTTGCATGATGGTAAGCCATCGTAGCCAACGGATCGAGATGCTGTCAAGGAACGGGTACGTGAAGTGCGGCAAGGGGTACGGAGTGAGGGGTTAGGGGTGAGCAGAAACGCTTGTGTCCCCTTACCGATCCACAGCGTTGACTTGGGTAAAATTGCCCTGCTAAGGTGCCGTAATTTTCAGCCAGGATTGGGTTTAGGCTCAGGCTGAGCGTATGTCTCGGCCGGTGGTGTTTTCAGCCTCAACCTTGACCTCAATCTAAACTAAAGATCGGGAGGAAATTGTGGCGGCGAAATTGATCGATGGAAAAGCGTTGGCGCAGCAAGTCAGGGATCGTTTGGCCATTGACTCAGCGGCAGTTTTAGCCAAGACAGGGGTCAAGCCCGGTTTGGCGACGATCCTGGTCGGGGATGATCCTGCGTCGCATGTGTATGTGAAGAACAAACAAAAGGCCTGTGAGTTGGCCGGTATCTATGTGGATGATCACAAGCTGCCGGCTTCGACCACGCAGGCGGAGCTATTGGCATTGATTGAAAAGAAGAATGCAGATCCGAAGATTCACGGTATTCTTGTCCAGCTTCCATTGCCGAAGCAGATTGACAGTCGAGTAGTGCTCGAGGCCGTGTCTCCGAACAAGGATGCCGACGGGTTTCATCCCTATAACTTCGGCCGGTTGGTCGAAGGGCATCCTGTGTTCGAGGCCTGCACCCCAAAGGGTGTCATGAAGATGATCGAATCGACGGGCGTGGCGATCGAAGGCAAGCGCGCCGTCGTGTTGGGGCGCAGTAATATTGTGGGCAAGCCGTTGGCCCTCATGCTTTTGCAGCGCAACGCAACCGTCACGATTTGCCATTCGAAGACGAAAGATCTTCCGGCAGTCTGCCGCGAAGCCGAGTTGCTGCTGGTGGCGATCGGGAAGGCCAAATTTGTGACGGCCGACATGGTGCGGGAGGGCGCGGTCGTGATCGACGTGGGAACGAACAAGTTGCCGGACGGCAAACTATGCGGCGATGTCGATTTTGAGCCGGTCAGCCAGAAGGCCGGATGGATCAGTCCTGTACCGGGAGGAGTGGGCCCCATGACCATCGCCATGTTGCTGGACAACACGGTGGAGTCCGCGATGAGGAATGCCGGAATGAAACGAGGCTAAAGGAAAACAGCATGAGTCGGGAGCCGAGGAGACTGAAGGACGTACTGGATCAGGGTCGGTTTGCGGTGACGATTGAGTACAATCCGCCGAAAGGCACGAACATCGCCGGGATTTTGGACAATGCCAAGGAGTTGATCGGGCTCGTCCATGGTGTGAATGTGACTGACAACACGGCGGCGGTGGTGCGCGCCGGTTCCTTGCCTGTCTGCCGGCTGCTCTACGAGTTGGGGCATGATCCGGTCATGCAGCTGACCTGCCGCGACCGGAACCGTATTGCCATGCAGTCCGATTTGATGGGCGCCCATATGCTGGGAATTCGCAATGTCCTCTGTTTGACAGGCGATTATCCGACGGTCGGCGACCATAAAGAAGCCAAGCCGGTCTATGATCTCGATTCCGTCCAAGTTATGAAGCTGGTGCAGGGGTTGAACGAAGGCCGGGACATGGCAGGCCATAAGCTGGATGGCCCAACGGCTTTTACGATCGCCGCGGCGGCAACGCCGGAGGCCGACCTGGTGGGGCCGGTGCTGGCAAAATTCGAAGTGAAGGTGAAAGCGGGCGCGCAGTTTTTTCAGACGCAGGCGGTCTATCAGCCTGATGTGTTCGCAAGCTTCATGAAGGCCGTGCGTCCGTTCAAGGTGAAGGTGTTGGCCGGGATTTTGTTGTTGCGCAATGCCAAAATGGCGGAGTTCATGAATGCCAATATCCCTGGCATGTCGGTGCCGCAGGAGATGATCGATGAGCTGCGCGCCGCCGGTGACAAGTCGGAAGATGCCGGGGTGGAAATCGCCGTGCGCGCGATCAAGGCCGTGCGTAGGCATTGCGACGGGGTTCATATCATGGCCATTAAAGGGATTCATCGGCTTCGGGAAATTATCACGAAGGCGGAACTCGGATGATGACCGTTCCGGATCTCTACCGGTACAAGCGCGAGCGGAAGAAGGTGATCGTCGTGACCGCCTATGATGCGCTGTTCGCGCGCATCGTGGAGCAGGCCGGTCTCGATGTGATTCTGGTCGGCGATTCATTGGGTATTGTGGTTCAGGGTAAGGCGAACACCTTGTCGGTCACGATGGACGACATGCTGTATCACACCAGACTGGTGGCCGGAGCGGCGCAGAAATCGCTGATCATCGGCGACATGCCGTTCATGTCCTATCAGGCCGGCAAAGAAGAAGCGTTGCGCAACGCGGGCCGGTTTCTCCAGGCCGGCGCCCATGCGGTCAAACTTGAAGGCGGCGCGGTCATGGTCGATCGTATCCAGGCCATGACGCAGGTCGGCATTCCTGTGATCGGCCATCTTGGGATGACTCCGCAATCAGTCAATCAATATGGCGGGTATAAAGTGCAGGGCAAAGGAAGTGATCGCGCCCAGGTTCTTTTGGACGACTCCAAAGCGATCGAAGAGGCCGGCGCCGTCGCGGTGGTGCTCGAAGCAATTCCTGCGAAGCTGGCCCAGGCGATCACGGCACAGTTGTCGATTCCTACCATCGGCATCGGTGCAGGTCTGCATTGTGACGGGCAAGTATTGGTGCTCTACGATCTGCTCGGGATGTTCGACGAATTCGTGCCCAAGTTCGTCAAGCCGTACGCGCATCTGAAAGCCGATGCGCTCCAGGCGCTCCGGCGTTACAAAGAAGAAGTCGAGCAGGGGAAATTCCCGTCTGATGCCGAGAGCTATCACTGAACGAGTTCCGGAAAGTTCCGGTCAGCTTCGGCGATCGGCGTAGTCGACCTGAAACACCGCTCGATCCTCCAACCGCACCGCAGTCAGCTGTCTCCCCCACACGCAGCCGCTATCGATGGCGAGATGGTTCGGTTCCAGCCGAAAGCCGAGTGCTGCCCAATGACCGGTAATGATCATGGCATCGGCGCTGCGGCGGTCTGGGACCTGAAACCAGGGCATGCATCCTGCCGGGGCCTGTTCGGGCGGTCCGGAGAAGCTCGATAGTTCACCGGACGGGGTGCAGGTCCTGATCCTGGTCAACACGCGCGCGATGCTTGTCAAGCGTGGCATTCCATTCAATGAGGAGTTCCACGGCGTTGTCGGTCCGTGAAACAGTTGCTGGAGAAAGGTTCGATAGTCCGGCCCGGACAATATGGTTTCGACGTCCCGTGCGTACTGTGTGGCTTCATCAACCGTCCATTGAGGGAGGAGGCCGGCATGGACCATAAAGAACGTACCCTCACGATGATGGAGCGGGATGCGTCTCAGCCATTCGATCAGGTCAGCGCGATCATCTGCGGTGAGGATATCCTGAATCGTATCTTTGGGGCGGAGCGACACGATGCCTTCTGCGGCGGCCAGCAGGAAGAGGTCGTGATTGCCGAGGATGGGCTGGGCTGCGGCGCCGAGATGCTTGAGAAACCGCAAGGTGGCCAATGAGTCCGGGCCCCGGTTGACTAAGTCGCCGACGAGCCAGATCCGGTCGGTGTCAGACTGAAAGGAGATACGATCAAGCAGATGGCGCAGAGGGGTTAAGCACCCTTGGACATCACCGATTGCGTAGGTGGCCATAGGGGAGGAATGTTATTGGTTGATCGCTATCTAACAACCGGTTATGTCTATAGAGAGACCAACGCATGGCGACTACTGATTCTTCAAGGGTATCGAGCTTCGATGACGCTGCGTAAGCCGCCGCGGGCGGCAAAGGTGCCGGTGACTTTGGCCCAGACCGGTCGGCAAGCTGTGACCACGTCCTGCAAAATACGGTTGACGGCATTTTCGTAAAAGATGCCAAGATTGCGGTAGGCGTGGATGTACATCTTGAGAGCCTTCAATTCGAGGCATTCCTTGTCAGGCATATAGTGCAGTGTAATTGTGCCGAAGTCCGGCAGGTTGGTTTTCGGGCAGATCGCCGTGTATTCGGGAATCTCGATCGTGATCTCGTAGCCTCTGTACTGATTGGGAAATGTTTCAATGCCGGGCAGGGGCGAAGTTATGCCACTCTTCG
>MSXM01000038.1:0-6516 GCA_002083565.1 Nitrospira sp. ST-bin4
GTCACGCAGCCAGCTTGATTTTCAAGACAGTTGCTGACCCTGATGGATTTGGCTTTGTTATAGGTTTTGAAATTCAGAATGTCCCTCTTTTCTCGCCCCCACTCAGGTAGAAAGATTGTGCCGCTCATTCATTCTAGTGGCGATTCGCCTTGAATCATTTTTGTAGGAGAGCTATCTTCCTGAGGCCTCCTACCTCTCCCTATTCGCTGAATGTAAGGTATCTAAACTGTGAAGTCATTTGCTTGGCAGATATTAACTTCTCTTTGTACTGCCGTCCTAGTTTCTTGTAGTAGCTATTCGCCTCCGATCCTTTCCCAGGCAGGGTGTTTGCCGGGCAGAGGACAGCCCTCATGTTTTTATAAGCAAGACCCTAAGAGCAAGAACACGAAACTGCTTGTTTTCGTGCACGGAATCTTTGGGAGTAGTGCCACAGCATGGGGAGATCCACAGACGGGTGCCTTTTGGCCCAAGATGGCTAGTGAGGATAATCGGTTCAAAGATGTTGATATCTACCTCGTTAACTATTACGCCCCACATTTCCACGGAGCGCCGAGTATTCACGAAACTGCTGTTAATGAGTTAGGACGTCTGAAGAGTAGAAACGTGTTTGGCCATTACAATGAAATCTATTTTGTGACTCACAGCATGGGAGGCCTCGTTACTAAATCCATGCTCGTGCAGCTAAATCGAGGGGATGATGAGCAATTACTGCGAAGGGTAAAAGGAGTTGTATTTCTCGGGACGCCAGCTCAAGGGGCTGGCCTCGCCAAGCTTGGCTCTTGGCTTTCAATGAACATCCAGCTCCAAGATCTTGAGCCAATGCATTTTAATACCTACCTCCAAGGGCTAGAGGATCAGTGGGTGCAGCTTATGGAAGATAGGGACAAAGCAAAAGGATTCTTCCCAAGGGCATACTGTGCTTATGAAACCCTTGCGACTGGTATTTCCATAGTGGTTCCGAGAGAAACGGCCGCTTCAAGATGTGATGACCCGCTACATTCGATGCCTCTGAATCACTCTGGACTGGCAACGCCGACAGGCATAGAGGATGATCCATATCTTTGGGTAATGGCAACGATCGCTAATACTTCAACTGCGAGTGTAGGACGCGAAAAAGCTGATGTGCGTAAGGTAGAGGCCAATGATGATGTAATACATATAGAGTGTCATTGGGGACTGATGCCAAAGGTGTTGCCTCCAGATGGAAGGATCTATGCAATGGTTTTTCACCAGGGAGCGATCGATTTTGACGGGGGCGGGCTGACTGAATACTTCGGTCCACCAGGAGGCAAGCAGAGTTGGGGATCTGAGGATGGTTTATCGACGGGGCTTAAATGCCAGGTCACAAATTACGGGAAAGCGGTTATGTTTAATACGCAGATCACAGTTAACTTGCTTTACACCGAGGTTGTTAGAGATAAAGAAAATCCCAAGTCATTGAGGTCGGGGACGGCAAGGCATTCTCGTAAATGGATACTGCCGATCGCGAAGTTAGATGTTGGGCATAACAACCCGTTTGTGTTTTATGTCTGGAACCAGAGTAAGTGGTTCGTGCAGACTATCTTTCCGAAATTTGCGATTGCCCAAAAAGCCGGAGTGACAACAAGGAGTGTTGTCCAGTTGATACTCTCGGATTTCGAAAGCATGCTCCCGCCAAGTATAGAGCAGTGAAGTGCGGGCGCTCGATTATCACTGTCAGAGCCGTATTGCGCGTTGTCCTTGGAAGAAGGAAACTAAGGACATTCCATTTTCATGCTATGGGTTGATTCGGCGATAAGGCAACCGTTTTGGACGCTTACGATGTTGCCCCTTGCTGAAGTCCGCGGCCCAACTATCCGAACAGATCCATCTGTGCCGGATGGGGCGGATCGATTTGCAACGTTGGGGCGGCTGGTGAGGCAGTGCCGGTGGTTTCGGTGGGTTTGGTGTTTCGATCTAGAAATTCTTTCAGCTTCTTGAAGTCTTCCTTCAGCGTGTCCATCAGATTGCCTTGGTGCAGGGCGGCGGCCGGGTGCAGGAGAGGGAAGAGGACGAAGTCCTTCATGTAGAAGGCCTGCGCCTTCACTTTCGTAATTCCCACTTTGCGTTCCAGGAGCGTCTGGGTTGCCCAGTTGCCCAAGGTGCAGACGAGCTTGGGGCGGATCATTTGAATCTGCTGCATCAGGAACGGTTTGCAGGTATCGACCTCGTCCGGTTCAGGGTCGCGATTGTCCGGCGGACGGCACTTGATCACGTTGGCGATATAAATCTGATCGCGTGAGAGGTTGGCCGAGGCCAGCAGATCGTTCAGGATTTTTCCCGCCGCGCCGACGAACGGTTCCCCCTTCAGGTCTTCGTTGGCGCCCGGCGCTTCGCCCACGAACATGATGCTTGCATGCGGATTGCCGACTCCGAACACGACCTGGCTCCGTCCGAGCTTGGCCAATTTGCAGCGTTGGCAGTTGTGAAGAGATTTCGCAAGTTCTTGGAGCGGCGTGAGCGTCATGGTTGAATAACCCCAGACGAAAATTCACGTTATCTTAGGAAGGCAGGCTGGTGTTGTCAATGTGGCTGTGGACGGTTGAACCGGGACATCGGAGAAACGGGGGGCTACGCTTGAGAGGCTGGCCGGCGCTCCTCGGTCTGCTGGGCCTGTTGACTGTGCCTGCGTTGGTATCGGCGGCTTCGGTGGATGTGGTCGCGTGGAAAGATCAGTCTTTCTGCAGGAAGGTGGCGGCGTTATTCGGAGAACGGCCGACGCCCGATTCCGAGGTGTTCAAGACGGTGGAGTGGAAATCGGTCGAATTGAAGGGGCAGGGGCCGAAGACGAGGCACTGTTCCAGTCTCGAGCAGGCGCTGTTGGATCTGGACAACGATGGGACAAAGGATCTGGTGATCAAGGCGACGTTTTGCATGAAGGGCGCGCCGAGTGACAGCTTGTACGTGTTTCCTGCCGACAGCCGTGTCTTGGAACAGCTTTCCTGGCAGGACATGGCGCCTTTGTTGGCGACCAGCGACAAGTTCGAGCGTACGGGGGGCCGGTATCCACTGACTGCGCTTCCGATATCTTCCGAGTCGAGCAAGGGGAGTCCTGCCCTGAGTACGGTCTTCACCGTTCAGCCGTTCATTGTGGATGATCATCGGTATGTTGCAATGAGGGATGCTCGCGGCGAATGGACGGTGATCGCGAACTATCGGCGTGGCGAGCGGTTCGAGGATCTGTGCTATCTGCGGACGAAGCTGTCGTAGCTATTCAACCCGGTATCCCTTCGCAGCTAAACAGGAATCGCGCATGGCCTGGATGGTCGAGATGCCATGCAGGGCGCGCGCATGATCGGCCGGGCTCTGAGGGCCAGGGCCAAAGGGGAAGGGTGAACGCTGGCTGAAGAAGTGCTGGTCGTTCGCCATCCGTGCTTTGTACTCGCACTCCATATAATCTCGCTCCACGTCACGTTGACTGAGTCCGTGCGGAGATCTGCCGGTCTTGTACAGGTCTTGTGTGCAGCCGGTACCTGCCAGTAGCAGTGTCACTGCGAGCAGAGCGAGTCGGAATGTCATCGTATGTTCCTACTTTCTTTCTGAGACAGGGTCAAGCCGGACGGCCTGCAATAATCTCTGCGCAGCGCGCGGCGCTGACGATCGCACTTTCGATATTGGCGGGCCAGCCTGTGTCGGTCCAGGCGCCGGCAATCACCAGATTGGTCACCGGACTCTGCTGAATCGGCCTGAGTAAGGCCGCGCCAGGGTTGAGTGACAGCGCAGCCTGGTCCTGACGGGAGATTCCCTCGAACGACAGTGTGTCATGGTTGATATCCGGGAGCAGTGTGCGAAGTTCGGTACGCCCCAGAGTGGTCAGCTCTCCATCGCCTAACTCCATGAGCGGCGGATGGCTGATCACTGACAGCCGGTACCGGAGTGTGTGAGGTCCGTGGGATGTGATGGTGAGCTGGTGAAATGGCCGACCGGCCAGCAAGAGCAGCCGTGGGTGTGCCACCGTGGCACGGCCGGAAAACTGGACGGCAATCTCAGGCAAGGTTTGCAGTTCGCCGAGTTGTGCGAAATAGGCATAGCGTGTCAGCAGACGGTCCGGCAGCAGGGCCGGCAACTTCAGATGGGAGAGAGCGGCGACGTACCATTGGGCGCGCAGCTGGGAGCCATCGGACAGCCGGATGCCGCTGATCCCGTCCTGCCCGAAGCGAAGGTCCGGTATCTCTGTCTGGGGCAGGATCGTGGCGCCGTACTTTTCCATCGCCCGTTTCATGGGGGCGATGAAACGGTCTCCGACGGATCCATGCAGGCATGTGAGCCTGGCATCCATCGTGTGTCCGAGAAAGACGGTCGACAGCTGCTGGACAAAGACGGCGGCGGAGAGGCGTCCCAAGGCATTGCCGGTCAGCCATTGAATGAGCGGGCTCCAGATACGTTCACGGGCCTCCTGACTTTGTCCAATCGACGCCAGCCATTCGTCTGCAAGCCGGCTGTTCAAGTCTGCGGGAAGTGACGCGGCCTGTTCCCAAATCTGTTCCAGGTGAGAAAAGAGATTCCAACGGTCATGCCAGGCCAGACCATGGAAGCCGAAGAGGCTGGTCATCCATTGGAGCGCGCCCGGGAGATGGGTGGATCGATAGATCTCGATACGTCCATCGGGCAGCCGGAATTCGAGAGGAATCGTCGCGTCCGGTCTGATAGTTTCGCTCTGTTCGAGCGAGCGGAGCAGAGTCTGTGTTTTCCGGTGGCATCCGAAGAGCATCGGCGCCGCATCGATCGGGTCGGTTCCATACCCGTCTTGCCAGCTGGGATGGTCCAGCAGGGTGACGCGATATCCCTGTTCGCAAAGGAAATAGGCCGCCGTCAGTCCCGTCAAGCCGGCGCCTAGAATGAGTACGGTGGGTGGACTCTGAGTGGTCACGAGAATCGGGAGCGAAACCAAATCCCCAATGCGATGGCCAGCCGATGGCTGGTGGACAGGCTGATACGCGGCCCAAAGACCCGATAGCCGGATCGTTCGATCTCTTTCAAGATGCGGCTGTAAATCCCGCGCATGATTTCCGCGACCGTGAGGAACCGGCGTTCAGACGGTGACAGCGAGGCGAGGGCGGCATGGGCTTTTGCATAATACTCATGGGCCCGGGTGGCCTCCTGTTTCATCAGCGCCGTGAATTCCGTGGAATAGGTTTTGGTCAGCAGGGCTTCTTCCGGGCAGTTACATGCGCGCAGATCGTTGAGCGGAAGATAAATGCGGCCTTCGTCCACGTCGACGCCGATATCGCGCAGGATATTGGTCAATTGGAAGGCCATGCCGAGCGACACCGCATAGTCTTGCGCGCGGGGCGAGGTGACGCCGAAGATATGCAGGCAAATCAGGCCCACAATGGACGCGACGCGGTAACAGTAGAGCGACAATTCGTCGAAGGTGACATAGCGATTGTGGAATAGATCCATCTCGACGCCATTGAGCAGTTCGTCGAAATAGGCTTTGGGGATGGAGAGAGCCTTAACGTGGTGCGAGAGGCTGACGGCGATGGGGAAAGAGGGGCTGCCGCCGTATGCCGCTTCCAGTTCGTAGCGCCAGCGCCGGAGCTCTTCTTTCGGGTTGCTGTTGGCCGGCGGTTCATCGACGGCGCTGTCCACCGCTTTGCAGAAGGCATAGACCGTGTACATGGCGTTGCGTTTGGCTTTGGGCAGAAACAGAAACGAGTAATAGAAGTTGCTGCCGCTCTTCTTGGTATAGGCCGTACAGTAGGCTTGCGCGTCAGCAGCGTTCATGATGGCCATAGGCGGGTTCGGAGTTCAGCGAGCCGGGTCTCGCGCAAGTTGGGGCTGATCGCGTCGGCTTCGTGCAGGTCTTGCACGGTGTGCGTGTTGGTGACGGCCAGCACTTTCATCCCCGCCGCTTTGGCTGCTCTGATGCCGGGGAGCGAATCCTCGATGACCAGGCAGTTGTTCGGCGCCAGCGTGGAGGAGATCTGTTGCCGATTCAGGCCGGCCAGCGCATGCAGGAACGGTTCGGGATTCGGTTTGCTGCTGGTCACGTCCTCCGCACTCGTAATATGGCGGAATGCTTTTCGGAGACCGGCTTGTTCCAGGATTAATTCAATTTCAGGCCGTAATGCGCCGGAGGCGATGGCAATGGGATAGGCTGCCGCGGCTTCTTCGACAAACTCTCTGACGCCGGGGAAAATGACGAGGTGGTCCCGGATCGACGCCAGGTAGGCGACAGCTTTTTTTTGCATCAGGTCTTGTACGATCGAGTCAGTTGACGGGCGGTGGTTCACGCGCAGCGCTTCCAGGATGCAGCCTCGATCATCGAAGCCGAGATAGTTCGTATAGTAATCGGATTCAGTCAACGAAATGCCGGTGGCGGCGAGTGTTCGGCGCAGCCCTTCGAAGTGTAGGGGTTCGGTATCGGCAATCACTCCGTCGAAATCGAAGATCACAGCGCGCATGGGCTCGTTCGCTCCAGCAGGGTGCTGAAAAAGTCCGCCAGCTGCGTTTTCGCGGCGCGTAGAGACTCAACGTACCGAAGCGTACGCCTCG
>MSXM01000038.1:6558-15465 GCA_002083565.1 Nitrospira sp. ST-bin4
GGCGCACCGGGGTGGGCGGGTGAGAAAAGGGGCCATTTTCAGCATCCTGAGGTTATTGTGGCATCAGTGCCATAGGTACGACTTCATCGGTACTTTTATGAGTACACTGAGTTTTTCCGCGGGCGCAGTATAGCACAGAGGGCGGCGGCACAGAATGTGTGCCGCCGCCCTCTGTGCTAGAACTCTATGTGGATCGCTGACGAATGCGTCAGGGCTTCCGCTTCAGCTGTTTTTCGGCAAGCCATCCTTTGGTGCCGTAATCGCTTCGCACGTAGTAGACCCACCCTCGCTCCTGCAAGTCGCCATCGAGAATCGTGAAGGCGGTTCCAGGAGGAATGGCCGGACCTGGCTTTGTCCCTTCCGCATCCTTCAGGAGAGAGACTTTTTGGAGAGGCGCTCCCGGGTTCGGCAGAACCGTCACCCTTTGTCCTTCGGTGAACAGCGGATCCGGCGTTGCTATCGTCGGAGGCGCACTGACAGCAGGAGTTGGGATGCTCTTCGGCGCCGTCGGTGCGGGGGCTGACGCGGTCGGCATACTTGGCGCCGGTATCGGTGTTGGTGCCGGTACGGCTGCCTGCAGAGGCTGGGCCGGTGCTATATCTGGAGCCGGTGCAACTTGCTGCGGCTGACCAGGTTGTGTGCTTGGCATGGGCTTAGGCGGAGCAGGCTTCCTAGCCACTGGCGGCTGCGGAGGAGGCTCTGGTGTTTCACCAAGAAGCGGTCCTACAACATCCATGACCATTTCCGGCTCCATGGCGACATAGGCGCCGCCCCCTGCCACTACCAGCAGGAGAATCCAAATCAGGGGGGATCCACCCGATTTTTTCGGCGATTTCTGAGGAGGCGACGATCGAACGTCCATCGTTTGCTCCAACTCCTCTTCCGTAAATTCCAAATCCGGCTCCGGCTGACGGGCAAAGAGGAGATTCCAGGTCAGAGGGCGGCCGGCAAACGACGGGCCTCCAGCTGTAGCAAACATCAAACACCTCCCTGTGGCGAACGAGTCCTGATCGAAAATCTTGTGTACGTACTTATCACCAACCTCAGGGGGTGTCAATTTTGCAGCGAATTTCGGCAGGCCGGTTTCTCCCGCGGTATTTGCCGCTGCGAGCAGCTGCTGTTCGGCCGGAAGAGCGTATGGCTTATGGCACGAGACTGGAGCGTGAATCAAAGCAAGCCCATGCCCTGCTCCGATCACGTGCTATACGCCATCAGCTATCAGCTCTTGTCCTTACGGCTCAGCAGGACTGCACATGAGAGCAGGTCATGACTTGATGCGCCCGGCTGCCTGACCGATAGACGGTCAGACCTTTGCAGCCGAGCTCATGTGCGAGCTGAAAGGCAGCTGCAACGTCTTGAGGTGTGGCGGTGGCGGGCAGATTGATGGTTTTCGACACGCCGCTGTCACTGTGCCGTTGGAAAACCGCCTGCATCCGGACATGATGAGCCGGTGAGATATCGTGGGCGGTGACAAAGAGGCGGCGCAGGTCTTGAGGAATCTGTGTCAGGTGCTGAATGGATTCCTGTCGGCCGATTTCACGGCGCAATTCAGCCATAGGAAGTTTTCTGGTGCGCGCCTGTTTAAGAAATTCAGGATGCAGGCTTTCCAGCCGGATATCTTCCATGACGGTACGGGCGACGCTGATTCCGTAGAGCGGCTCGATGCCCGCAGAACAGTCGGCCAGGATGCTGATGGTGCCGGTAGGCGCGATGGTCGTGACCGTGGCGTTGCGTCGCCGAAGCCCCTTGGCTTGGAGGAGACTCCCCTGATAGGCGGGGAATACGCCTCGTTCCTGGGCGAGCCGGCGGGACGCTTCGTGGGCCTGGGATTGGATGAATGCCATCAGCCGTTCGGCGATCTGTAACGCGTCGTCCGTGTCGTAGGGAATGCCCAGGTGAATCAACAGGTCGGCGAATCCCATGATCCCCAGGCCGATTTTTCTCGTCTGTTTGGTGTGTGTCTCGATGGCGGCAAAAGGAAACTTTGTTCGATCGAGAACGTTATCGAGAAACCGGACTGCAAGCGGGATCAGGGCGGCGAGCCGGTCGTAGTCGATGGCGCGGCCGCCGCGATGGGTGGTGAGGCATCTGGCGACATTGATCGAGCCGAGCGTGCAGGATTCATAGGCGAGGAGCGGCTGTTCGCTACAAGGATTGGTCGCTTCAATCGTGCCAAGGCGGGGCGTGGGATTTTCCCGGTTGATGGTATCGAGAAATATGACTCCCGGTTCTCCGCATTGCCAGGCCGCTTCGACCAGCCGATCGAAGACCTGCGCCGCCGGGAGGTGCCGCACTGGTTTCCCGGTGCGCGGATTGATGAGCGCATAGGAGCGGCTTCGTGCGACCGCCTGCATAAAACGGTCGGTGAGTCCGACGGAGAGATTGAAATTCGCCATCTCGTTCGGCTGTCGTTTCAGCGCAATGAATTCGAGAATGTCCGGATGGTCGACGCGCAAAATGCCCATATTGGCGCCGCGTCTGGTTCCCCCCTGCTTGATGACATCGGTGGACATGTTGAAGACGCGCATAAAGGACACCGGTCCCGATGCCAGTCCGTTGGTCGTCATGACGCGGTCGGCCTGAGGGCGAAGGCGGCTGAATGAAAACCCTGTGCCTCCGCCGGACTGGTGAATGAGTGCTTGTTGTTTGACGGCGTCGAAGATGGATTCCAATGAGTCATCGACCGGCAGCACGAAACAGGCTGAGAGCTGTTGGAGGGCACGGCCTGCGTTCATGAGGGTCGGCGAATTCGGCAGGAAGACCAGTGCGGCCATCATCTCGTAAAATTGACGGGCCAGATCGCGCCGGCCGGTGGCCGGCAGGTATTGCTGCTTGGCAAGCGCGATGTCAGTGGCGACGCGCCATAACATCTTGGCCGGCGATTCGACGATGACGCCGCGCGTGTTTCTGGCCAGGTAGCGCTGCCGCAAGACGATCTGCGCATTATGTGAGAAACGGGGCGGTCGTATGTTTCGACATTCGTTCATGCCACACGTATTATACCTGCTTCCCGGCTCGCAGAAAAAAATCATCCGCTCTTGAATCTCCCGGCGTCCCGTTGGCACAATGTGCGCGCCATGAAATCCTACCGGGAAGAACTCTGGTTCGAGACGAGGACCAAGCGGGCGTATCTCAACATCACGCCACAGGTTGAAACGGCGGTGATGAAGAGCGGCGTGCGGGAAGGTCTGGTCCTGGTGAACGCCATGCATATCACGGCGAGTGTGTATATCAACGACGATGAGCAAGGCCTGTTGTGCGACTATGATGAATTTCTCGAGCGGCTCGCTCCGCACGAGGCATCGTATCGGCATAACGAGACAGGCGAAGACAATGGAGACGCCCACCTGAAGCGGCAAGTGATGGGCCGCGAAGTCGTTGTGGCCATTACGGGCGGCAAGCTGGATTTCGGCCCCTGGGAACAAATCTTTTACGGCGAGTTCGATGGGTGCCGGCGTAAACGGGTTCTGGTGAAAGTCATCGGCGACTAGCAGTATGTTGAAAGAGCCGATGGCGTATGGCTCATGGCACGGGACCGGAGCGTCAATCGAAGTAAGCCCATGCCGTAGTCTGATCACGTGCTATATGCCATCAGTTATTCGCTCTTATCCCTAGCGAGATACGCTTTACGCACGACGGAAATCGAGCCAGTGTGTCGGCGGGAACTATCTCGGCGCTTGCACCTGGCGGGAAAGTTTGGCAACATGGATTCTGTGAAGCGCCGGGAAGAACAATCGATGTTGTCGGCCCATAGGGAGTGTCCATGTTAGCCTGGTCTCGTCCAGACCCTCTCACCCGGGATCTCATCCATCTTATCAACGCCCGTCGCCATGACCATGGCGATACCGACGATGCGATCGATACCCTGCAGGCGTTTCTCGAGCAGGGTCGGGAGCACGATCTGTTGACGGTGCTCGCCGCGCTCGACGAAGAAATGGCGGAGTGGCTGTTTGATCTTGTTGCCGAGGCCAGTTGT
Organism: Nitrospira sp. ST-bin4; assembly: GCA_002083565.1. Classification (GTDB taxonomy): domain Bacteria; phylum Nitrospirota; class Nitrospiria; order Nitrospirales; family Nitrospiraceae; genus Nitrospira_D. Next base: position 10,535 of record MSXM01000038.1, read on the forward strand.
ACGTTGCTGATGGACGGGCCGAGCGAGGACAAGCCGTCCTATGCCACCATGGCGGCCCTGGCGCTTCCACTGCAAGCCAATCTCACGTCTCCGCTTAAATTGAAGATCGATCCGATCGCGACGGCGGAACTGCTCCACCGGCATCTACAGCTTCCTCCGGGAACTGTTGTCCGCGTGGAGCCGCGTTTACTCACCGATGCCACGCTTGAAATTTTCAATCTTCAATCGCTCCACGATCACCTCGCAACCGTCGCCGACTCACGCCGCGCGCCGTCGGTGGCGGCGCGGCTGCTTCCGCCGGTCGAAAATACCGCATTTCTGTTATTCGAACTGATCGGAGCGCCGGACCCCGGCTTGCCGGACTCATGGGAGGATCGTTATCGGCGCGCGATTCTGGAAGGGCTGGTGGAACAATGTCCGGAACTGGCGCATGCCCCCGATACGATCGATGCGCCGGTCTATGCCGCCTATGCGATGTTTGATGCGCAGAATGCCGTGCGTCTTCACCACTTAGCCGATGAAACGGCGGCGGTTTGGCGGGAGTTGGATCCGCTGGTGCGGTCTCGCACGATTGTGCATCTGCATACGCAATGTGGAAATGGTGTCTACATGCCCGTATGGACCGACCTGTTCGACCCTGAATTGCCTGAGGAGCATGGTCCGGTCTGGACCTCTTCCGATGTGTGGGTCTTTACAGCCGATCTGCCTATCGAGTGGCCCGGTGAAATGTTGACGAATCGCTTGCTGGCCGAAGGTTGTACCAGGTTCGAGAATCATATCGTCGAAGCACCTGAAAACTAGCCCGCATCAGTCCTCTGATGCCCCATCTTCTCGCACAAAACAATAGAGTGCCAGTAGGCTGCCTGCCGGGTGCTGCGGGAAATGCGCGTTTGAGTGATTTTCTCGCGGCCTTGTTTTATTCTCGGCGACATGGGGAGAGAAGAGAAACAAGCATCTTCCGGGAAAGCCATGGCGGGCGTGGCGTCTCTTATCGGGTTGGCCTTAGTCTGGAGTATCGTCTGGGCCAATCTGCCTTCACGGGAAAATTTATTGTCGGAGCAGCCGGCGATTCCTGCTGCGCCGGCCGTGCCGGAGCTGGATCTCTCGATACCGGGGGTTCCCGCCAAGCCTCCAGGTGCGCCGGCGGTGCCAACGACAACCGGCGGGTTTTCCGTGCCCCGTGAGATTCGCGCCAAGCAAATCGCTGAAGTGAAATGCGATGCGGAAGCGCAGCGAGTTTGCCCGGATTCGCTGATGGGAGCCGAGCGGTTGCAATGTATGGCCCAACATTTGAAGCAGTTGTCCCAACCCTGCCAACATATCGTGCGCGAGCGGATGGCGCGGTAATCCTCGTTTGTCGCATCTCGTCGTTCGTGAAGCATATCTCGCAAATAAAAACGGGACATACTTGCATTCCGTCCTGCGCTTCACGCTCTACGAGATAGGCTTCGCGGGGTCCACGTTTTCAGACTGTATCAAGACGAACAGATGAGAATGCCGCGTGTAACAATCCGCCCGGCAATGGGATTACGCGGCGATCTGTTCAAGGATGCTGCGGAGGGCCTGGGCGAATTCCCCCCCGGTGCGATAGCGGCGCACGGGATCTTTCTGAAGCGCACAGGTCACGACGTCTTGAATGAGGGGAGGGAGATTGGCGCGGACCGCCGACAAGCGGAGCGGCGGTGTATGGGTGATCGCATAGAGCAGGGCGGAGAGGTTGTCGGCCCTGAAGGGCGGGTGGCCGGTCAGAAGTTCGAACATCACGACGCCGAGCGAATAGACATCGGATCGCCCGTCCACTTTTTTTCCGGCGATCTGTTCCGGTGACATGTAGGTGGGAGTGCCCAGCACGGTTTCGGTCTTGGTCCTTGCCGACGACGCCATCGTGGCAATGCCGAAATCCATGACTTTCACGACGTGGTCGGTCGTCAACATGATATTGGCCGGCTTGATGTCTCGATGGACGACGCCCTGTCGATGGGCGTAATCCATTGCATCGGCGACGGTGGCCAGAATCGGGAGCAGCTTGCTTACAGCCATGAGATTAGGCGTGTGTGTCCACTCCTTGAGTGTTGAGCCCTGAAGCAATTCCATTGCGATGTAGACCAGATGGTCCTCTTCGCCGGCATCGTAAATTGTGACGATGTTCGGATGAGACAGGCGGCCGGTCGACTCGGCTTCTCGGAAAAACCGAGTTTTGATTTCCTGCAATTTGTCATCGGCATCAATTTTGTCGAGCCGCATTGTCTTGATGGCGACAAACCGCTGAATCGTGGGATCTTTTCCCAGGTAGACGACGCCCATCGCTCCTCGTCCCAATTCTTTAAGGACCCGGTATCGGCCGAGCGTGCTCGGAGGATTTTTGTTGGCATTAAGAATGGCGGCGCCGGCCTCTATTTCGCCGCTGGATTCATCCGGCTGTACCTCTCTGTGTTCGTCCTCGGCTGAGGCCGATTCGTCGCTGTCCTCTTCCGGCGTGGACGCAGAAAAGAAACGGTGGAGCGCGTCAAAATTCAGCAGCCAGGCGGCGGTAGCCCAGAGGGCCATCAATGCGAGACTTGCGGTGTACGCGATGGCGTAGCGCTGCGATCCGATCTGTTCAATGAGCGAGAGTCCCGCCACACGGAGTGTTTTGTCTGTTGCGATCAGCACGAATATGGAAGTGAGCGGCAGGACGAGCGTACGAATGAACGAAAAGCCCTGGCCGTTGTCCGGCATCCGTCGATATCCGCGGAGCGAGAGGATGCAGAGAGTCGCCAGCCCGCTTCCCTCAACGACCAGGCGAACGGTCTGCGCACCGTCCAGGCCGAACAGCGTGAGAGAAACCGCCTGTGCGGCCGGCAGCTTGCTCAATGCCGGACCGACAAGAAGGACAAAGAGAACGACGACAAGATATTGGAGTGTCCAGCTGGATGCGTTGATCATGGATGTGTGAGTTTCAAGACTGATCAAAGTCTAGCGGATAGTGGAGGGGAGTCAACGAATAGCAGGAAAGTCGCAGACGGCGTATCCGCTCAACGCTGGGCAGCCGTATTCCTCAGCTTGTCGAGTAGTGATCCAGGAACATGCAGCGTGCCCTTGCCGATACCGACATCGATATCGGGTTTGGTGAGGCCGTGGAAATCGCTCCCGCCGGTCACGAGTAAGTCCAGCTGCTTGGCCAATGCCAAGTACTCGCGTGTTTGCCGCGGGGTGTGCGTGCTGTAATGGACCTCCACGCCGTCCAGACCATCGGCTTTGAGCTGGCGGACCAGATCCGTCAATGTGCCGTCCGTGGGTTTCACCCAGGTCGGGTGGGCGAGGACCGGGAGCCCCTTGGCTTCCCTGATCCACTGCATCGCGTCTGAGGGAGTCGGCAGTTCACGCGGAACGTAAGCTGGTCGCCCGTCGGCCAGCCATAGGTCGAACGCTTCCTTGGCCGAGGCGACGACGCCTTTCTCCATCAAGACCCTCGCAATATGCGGCCGTCCAACGGAATCGGTGCCGGCCAGTGCGCGGACCTCTTCATAGGTGATCGCGATACCCGCCGCTTGCAATCGCTCGATGATTTTCGGATTGCGGCGGTGGCGGCTATCCCGAAGACGAGCAAGCCGTTCGTTCAGTCGTGCATCTTGGTAATCAAGAAAATATCCAAGAATATGCAATTCTGACGTTCCGATGATCGAGCTGATTTCAATGCCGGGAATGACGTCGATCCCATGCTCCTGTCCGGCCAGAGTGGCTTCGAGTATTCCTGTCGTAATGTCATGATCGGTAATGGCCAGGGCTGTGACGCCGGCCCTGTGCGCGAGATCAATCACTTCAGTCGGGGTGAAGCTTCCATCCGAATGAGTGGTGTGCAGGTGGAGGTCCAGACGGCTCATGTCGATGGACCTGAACGCGTTGGTTTGCGGGCCAGGAGCTGCGCGGTGTAGACCAGGTTGGAAGGCTGGTTTCCCGGATGGCCACCCTCGTCGTAATGGAGAATCTGAAGTCCGGAGGAGAGGCGCAGTAATTCGTTGGGCGTCAGGCAAAACTCCCAGCGTTTCGGGTGTTGATGGTGAAAGTAATTGTCGATAGTAAAGGTTTCATAGACCAGGATGCCGCCCGGCTTCAGTGCGTCGATGAGCGAGGGGAACAACGACCGATGGAGGTAGAAGAAGACGACGATCACGTCGTAGGCCTCTTTCCCCAGGTCGGGGTCAAAAGGCGCCGGCTGTTCGAGGTCGAGCGCTCGTGTCGTGATAGTGTGGTATGCGCGGCTCTTTGCCGCTGCCGCGAGTTGCGCCAAGGCGTTCTCGTCACGGTCGATGGCATCGACCTGATAGCCGTGCGAGGCGAGGAACAGGGAGTGGCGGCCCTGTCCGGCTGCCACATCAAGTGCTTTGCCCTTTGGAAGCCGGTGCAGTTGTTCGACAAGAAACCGGGAAGGGACAAGGCCTGTGTGCTGGAATTGTTGTGCCGGTCTTGTGCGTTCAACGGTCACTCCGACTGAGCCGGTGACCGCAGTGATCGGAGGGTGGAGCTTCCGCACCCAGAGCTTGACATGCGCAATAGGGAATTCGTCGAGAAGCATCGCAGTGAGCCGCTCTGCCAGGGTTTCCAACAGACTGGAGTCCTGAGCCGTTCCTACCTCTACTACGCGTTGCACCACTCTGGCATAGTCGATGGTATGGGCCAGATCGTCCGAGACCCCTGCAGATTCCAGACGGTAGGGCATTTCGATATCCACAGCCAGCGGTTGCGGACGGGACCGCTCCTCCGGCGTCACACCGCAGCGTCCTCGGAATTCCAATCGTTTGATCACGATGTGATCAGGCATGCGGTATTGTCGAGGAGCGGACTTCGGACTGTCAAGCGGAGAGGAATGCGTGACTCTTACGCGACAGGGCCGGTTGGATCGATCACACGAAATAGCGGCTGGTATCGAACTTGTGTTCGGCGTTATCGAT
>MSXM01000038.1:15532-22618 GCA_002083565.1 Nitrospira sp. ST-bin4
CCGGATTGCCCTGCGCGTCGGCAATGACTTTGACCAACGGACGCTCGCCGTCCGAAGTGCTGGCGGCCGGTTTGAGGACGACCGCAAATTCATCGCTGGTCAGCTCCACGATGCTGCCGATGGGGACGATACCCACGCAGGTGACGAAGAGTTTGAGGAGTGTCGAGTCAAAGCTCTTCCCGGATTTTTGAAACATCATGTTCAGGACTTTCGCCGGTGCCATCGGTTCTCGGCGGTAGACTCGCGACGATGTCATGGCGTCGTAACAATCCGCAATCATGAGAATACGTCCGGTCAAGGACAGCTTCCACGGGGTTTTCAGTTTGGGGTAACCGGAATAATCCAGATTCATATGGTGCTCGAAGGAGGCCGCAGCCATCCGCGAGGGAAGATTGACGATGCCACGCAGCTGGGCAAGACTCAAGACCCCCTCCGTCGGGTGACTGCGCATCGCCGCCCATTCATCTTCCGTAAACTCTCCCGGTTTGTTCAGAACCTCCAGTGGGATAGCCGCTTTTCCCATGTCATGAAAGAGCGCCGCCAGACCGAGGTCGGCCAGTTCGACTTTCGGGTAACCCGCCCGATTCGCTAAGGCGATCGACAGCAGCGCGACATTCACGGAATGCTTCTGTGTGTATTGGTCATGACAACGCAGCGTCGTGAAACCCAGCATTGCCGGTTCGTCGGCCTTCATGAGATCGACGATGTTTTGAATGGCGCGCTTGGCCTGCTTGAAGCTCAAGGTGCCGCCGTCGCGAGTTGCCTGAGTCAGGCGGCCGGCCGCGTCGGATGCTTTTTCATAGGCGGCTTTCGACCTGGCTTTCTGGCGAAGCTTTGGGTTCGTTTCCGTGGTGTCGTCGCTCACTGCGAACATGCGTGGATCTTCGAGCTGAATGCTGGTTACGGCAAGGGCCGACAATTCCTGCCGGAAGTCCACGATCGACTTAGTGGCGGGATCGAGTCCGGCAAAAAGCGCGGCAAATTCACGGAGGTCTTTGGAACTGGTTGCCGAGGAGAAGGTCAGGCCGCCGATTTTCCACTGGTTCATGGTGTCGATCACACTGGAGATCACCAGCATTTGCTGCGCACTCACTTTGAGATGACTCTCGCCCAGAAAGAGAAAGTCATTCTGCAGCCGTATCGTCACCGGCTTTTCATGAGTGAGCGTTTGAATGAGCGTGAGCATGGTGTCGACGGGTTTGTCGAGAGCCGCATTGGTGCGGCCGTGAATCTTCGAGGTCTTGATCAGCGTATTCAGCTGGGTGATGAGCTGGAAGCCCAACATCACCAGCTGCTGGTCGAGGATATCGCTGGCTTCTGAGCCGTGCCCGACTTTTTTCGATAGCGATTTTTCGTGAGTCAGGATCGGCTGTGTTTGGTCTTCGCCGGCCGTCGACTGAACTGCATGAGACTCGTTCACGATGGACGCTCCCTACTGTTCTGCTTCGGCGGCGGGTTTTCCTTGTTGCCGCCGGTGCGCGTGCGATAATGCGTGGGTACAGGCTTGACGAACCGCGGTGCCGCCTTTTTTCGCTCCGAGCTCCAGCGCGGCTGTGGCGGCGGGGGTGGCCAGTTTGCCGAGGGCGTCCGCTGCCAGGAGGGCCAGTTCCTCTTTTTTCTTCCGGTTGGTCCACGACCATTCCGTCAAGAGGCTTTCCCAATACGGCACCGCTTCATCACCGCATGTCGCTCGAACGGCCTGGAAGATTGCCCGGCGTTCGCTCATCGGCCGGTCCATGAACTCATCTTCCGATAGGGTCTGGGACCAACTGGAAAATGGAGCCGTGTATTGTCCCGACACGAGAAGCTTTAAGGCCGCGATGCGGACGCTTTCCTCCCCGTCAGCCATGAAGGAGATGAGCTTGATGCCATTGCCGCTTGGGCGGAAAAGACTGATCGCCCGCACGACGTCTTTACGGACCTGCGTATCCGGATACCGCACCAGTTTTTCCACCGGCTCGGCGAATTTCGGATCATTCCACTTCATGAGGATCGCGAGAAGATTACGGACATAGGCCGGACGCCGGTCCAACAGCCCTTTAATCAATAGATGAGAGAGGTCTTTCGCCAGGACGGCCAGTGCGTCTGAGACGACGGCCTGATGCGCGGGTGTGTTCAGATTTGCCAGCAGAGAGCAGAGGATCGGTACAGCGTCCGGAGTCATTGCCAGTAGGATGGCGGACAATCCCTCGGTATGCGCGCCGGGTGTTTGATTGAGGAACGTCTCAATGGCTTTCACCCGGTCTGCGCGACCGATCCCATGTAAGAGAGAGAGGACTTGTTGTTTATGTTCGTCGCTGAGATCAGGACGAATGGTGTCGGACTCATGGAGCAGGCGCAAAACATGTTCAATGACCGACCATTTCCCTTGGCGAAACAGAGCGTCCAGGATATCGCCCCAAATACTGAAGAGTTTGGTCAGCAGCGACGAAGATTTTTCCGATGCCAGGATGGCGGTCAGCATGTCCATGATGTACAGGAGGCTGTCCCGAGTGCTCTCGTTGTCGATTTCTGCTGCCAGGGAGGCGAGTTCTTCCTCACTGACTTCATAGCCGACCAGGCCGGATTGGAGCCGTTTGTTTTGGCCGGCCTGCTCTCCACGGCCTTCCGTCTCCTTCCCTGCGCGTCCTTTGCGACTGCGTTCCAGGTCCAGCAAGTTTCGAAGTGTCGAATCGGATGAGCTCATCCCCCCGTCGGTTTGTGTGGCGCCGCCCCCATCGAGCGACGACCGTGCGATTTCTTCGGCCGTGACGATTGAAATAGTCGGAAGATTGCGAGCCCACAGGCGAGTCACGATGTCATCATCATCCAATGTGGGGTCGAAGCCGCCCCAGAGAGAATCCAGAAAGTAGGCGAGGTCGTCCTCTGTGAGTCCTTGATGCAGGGATAATTCCCGGATGCCGTCCGCGTAGAGTTTGAACGCGACACTCTCGCTGCCGCTGTCTTTGTCCGCATCGGATACCACGGACTCTCGAAACAGGAGAGCCGACCGCTGGATGAGGACGGTGAGTTTCGAATATGTGGTGAGGTGGCCGGTCAATTCTTGAAAGAGCTGTTGTGAAAACTTTTGGGCTACGGGGTTAGTCGATCCATAGGTGCGGTTTGATTTCGCGGTTTTGTCGAGTAACTTGAGCACTCGTTTGACGGATGCGATCTCCGGGTCTTCCGTCCCTTTTGCCGCCACCGCAGCGGCCATCATTTCCTGCGCAGTTTTGAGATCGGTCATGACGCTACACCTACCGTGAGATGGAGGATTCGTCAAGAAAATCGCCATTCTCCACGGCAATTCAGCGAAACTGTCAGTGGGCAGAGGGATGGTCGGAAACTTGCCTCGCAGGATTGAGCACTTCTGCTACAATCGTCCGTCTTTGCGAGATGCTCGTTGGGGGTGTGCATACGCGATGGCCCGATCGACTCTTGTCATCTGTTTCGGAGACAGCCTCACGGCGGGTTTTCAATCCCCGAGCAGGGAGCATCCAAGGGGAGAAGACACTCCCTATGGGCAATTTTTACAAGACCATCTTGGGACAACGGCGCAGGTTCACACGAGCGGGATATGCGGTGAACTGACCGGTGAAATGGTTCTGCGGTTTCGGCGTGATGTGCTCGAGCACAAGCCCGGCTATGTGCCGATTCTAGGCGGGACCAACGATCTGGGTTGGAACGCCTCGCCCAGAGAGGTTATGCGCAATCTGGTCAAGATGTATGAGCAGACGTTTGCGGCGGGAGGCCTTCCGGTTCCGGTGACGATTCCCTCGATTCGAGTGGAAGACGCCCAGGACAGCCGTGAAGGGCTAGAGTGGATCGCTGGTCATGTAGCCCGTCGAAACGAGTTGAACCAGTTGATCCAGAGTTATGCGATGTCAAAGGCCATTGCCTGCGTCGATCTGTTTACGGCTACGGTAGATCCTGATAGCGGCCAACTCGCGCAGGTCTATTCGAACGACGGGATTCATCTGACCACTGCCGGGTATCGGCTATTCGCGGAAGAGGTTGCCCTTGTTCTGAAACCCTTGCTGTCGGGCAGGTTGGAACCGTGAGGGGCAGATTGCAAGCCGTTACCGATCGGGAGTTCGATCGGGTGATCGAGGCAAGTTCCGTCCCGGTGTTGGTGAAGTTCTGGAAGCCCGGCTGCGGTCATTGCCAGGCGTTGGCGAAGGAATTGGAGCTGCTGCAGCAAGAGTTGGGTGAGCGGGTGCTCATCCTGGCAATGAATGTCGATGAGGAGTTTCAGATCCCCGCCGAGCTGGAGATCTCGTCCCTTCCCGCGCTGGCGTTGTATCGCGACGGCGCCTTCGTGAAATTCATCGGCGGGTTGGGAAAGAAGGCCGAGCTTCTGAAGCAACTCGAGCGCGAGGTGGGCCGGTAGCGACAGCGACCGGCCGTTAGAGCACCCGCCAGGATCGTCCGTCGTTTTGGATGAGGCGGTCCGCCTCTACCGGCCCCCAGGTGCCGGCTTGGTATTCGGGCAGCCAGCGCTGTCCCAGTTTCTCCCAGGCCTCAAGGACCTGTGTGATCCAGGCCCAGGAGGCTTCCACGGCATCGCGCCGCATGAAGCGGGAGGCGTCTCCTGCCATGACGTCGAGCAAGAGGCGTTCATAGGCCTCCGGCGAGGGACGGCCGAAAACTTCCCCATATTTGAAGTTCATCTCGACGGGATGAGTTTGCGCGCGAGTGCCCGGCACCCGCGAGACGATGCGTAACGAAAGCCCTTCTTCCGGCTGAATCCTCAAGGTCAGGACGTTCGGGGCTTGCGGCGCCTGTGCGTTCGCGTTGAAGAGGATTTGCGGGATCTCCTTGAATTGCACGGCCACTTCGCTGGCCCGGAGCGGCAAGGCTTTTCCCGTTCGCAAATAAAACGGCACACCGGACCACCGCCAGTTTTCCACAAAACATTTCAGGGCGACGTAAGTCTCGGTGATTGAATCGGGTTTCACGCCTTTCTCACGCCGATAACCCGGGACTGGTTTGCCGTGCGCCGTGCCTTCCGTGTATTGCGCCCGCACCGTGTACTGTTCCACGTCCTTCGCAGTAATGGGCCGGAGGCATCGCAGCACTTCCATTTTTGAGTTTCGGACCACGTCCGGATCCAGCGAATACGGCGGTTCCATGGCGACGAGACAGAGCAGCTGGAGCAGGTGATTCTGAACCATATCCCGCAAGGCGCCGGCTTCTTCATAGTAGGTGGCCCTGGTTCCCACGCCTTCCGCTTCGCTCACGGTGATTTGAACGTGATCGATATATTTGTGGTTCCAGATGGGCTCAAAAATGCTGTTGGCAAAGCGTACGACCATGAGGTTCTGGACCGTTTCTTTGCCGAGGTAATGATCGATGCGGAAAATGGCCGATTCGTCAAACACCCGGCCTGTCACCGCATTGATGGCTTGCGCCGAGGCCAGATCGCGCCCGACCGGTTTTTCGACGATGATGCGGGCATAGGGCGAACGAGTGGCCGAAGTGCCCGCGAGTCCGGATCCGGCTAAGCCTTCGCAAACGGGGGTGAAGGAGCTGGGAGGAATGCTGAGATAGAAAATGCGATTTCCCGGCAGCTCGAATGTGCGTTCGAGTTCCTCCGCGCGCGCTTTAAGTCGCACATAGGTCTGAGGGTCGTCGTTCTCGCCGGCCAGATAGAAGATATGCCGGGCAAAGCCATTCCAGGTGTCTTCGATCAACGCTTGCCGGGAATGTTTGACGACCCCGTCGCGCACGGTGGCTCGAAACTCTTCGTCGCTCATCGGCGTGCGGCCCAGTCCCAGCACGACGTAGTTCGAGGGCAGCAGTCCATCGAGGAGCAGATTGTAGAGCGCCGGGATCAGGCGGCGGCGGGCCAGATCGCCCGACCCTCCAAAAATAACCAGGGTGCAGGGCTCAACAGGCGGCAAGGTTTCTTGCGCGGGGCTATTTTCGACTCGCTGATTCTGTGAGGCCATGATGTCCTTCTGCAAAAATCAATACAGGGTTATCGCCGGACCGCATGGCCGCCGAATGCGTTCCGCAACGCGGCCAGCATTTTTTCCGCGAAGGATTCCTCCTGCCGCGACCGGAAACGGGTAAAGAGAGCGGTGGTGAGCGTCGGAACCGGCACGTCTTTTTCAATCGCATCGGCGATCATCCAGCGGCCCTCACCGGAATCTTGCACGTACCCCTTCAGTTTTTCCAGTTTTTGATCGTCTTTGAGCGCACCCGCGGCCAGTTCAAGCAGCCAGGAACGCACGACGCTGCCGTGCATCCAGAGGTCGGCGATGCGTGCCAGATCCAGTTTGTACTCGCTCTTCGACATCAATTCGAATCCTTCGGCATACCCCTGCATCATGCTGTACTCGATGCCGTTATGCACCATTTTCACATAGTGCCCGGCACCGGCGGCGCCGACATGGGCCCAGCCGTCGTCCGGAGCGAGGGTCTTGAAGACCGGCGCCAGCCGGTTGACCGCGGCGTTCTCACCTCCGACCATGAGGCAGTAGCCGACCTTCAACCCCCAGATGCCTCCGCTGGTTCCGGCGTCTACATAGTGGATGCCGCGGGTCTTGAGTTCGGCGGCACGCCGGACATCGTCGTGGAAACGGGTGTTCCCGCCGTCGATGATGGTGTCACCGGGTTGCAGGAGCGCTGCGACAGCCTGCACGGTTTCTTCCGTCGGCGCGCCGGATGGCACCATGACCCAGACCGCGCGCGGCGCGCTCAGCTTGCCGACCAGATCGGCGAGCGATGAGGCTCCGGTGCAGCCCTGAGCGTCGGCCTGTTTGATAAGATCCGCCGACCGATCGAAGGCGACGATGCGATGTTGATCGCGCCGCAGGCGGGTGACCATATTCATGCCCATTTTCCCGAGACCGATGAATCCCAGCTCCATAACTACTCCTTGTGTGTGTCGTTGTGTTTGCCTTATCCCCGCCCACCAGGTGCATGGGCCGGTAGCCTGCTCGATGCGTTGTGTACATGCCCGACCGGAGGACGGATAGAGCGTAGGCCCCCATCCACACCGTCAGGATGCTCAAAAAGGCTGTTCAGCAAGGCCGCAGCGAGTTAAGGGCCGAGGCGTACCCAGAGGGTACGATGAGGGTCTGAACGATGCGAGAACGAAGC
>MSXM01000039.1:0-38786 GCA_002083565.1 Nitrospira sp. ST-bin4
CCCCTTACGCCTTACCCCTCACCCCTTACAATCCCCATTGCCTCTTGAGCGTTGTCCTTGCTAGGTTCATACAATGACCATGCAATTTCAAAAGAAAGATCCTCGCGCCACCATCACGACGAAATTCGGCGAGATCGCCATTCGCTTCTATCCCGATGAAGCCCCGCGCCACGTGGAGAATTTTGTCAAACTCGCCAAGATGGGCTTCTTCGACGGCACCACCTTCCACCGCATCGTACCCGGCTTTCTGATTCAGGGCGGCGATCCCTATAGCAAACTGCCGGACCGCACCCTCCATGGCACCGGAGGCCCCGGCTACTTTCTTCAGCCGGAACCAAACGACCGCCCGCACAAGCGCGGCGCGGTCTCCATGGCCAAGATGCCGCGTGAAAGCAACAGCACCCGCGACTTCAACGACAACGGCTCACAGTTTTTTATCTGCGTGGGAGAGAACAGCGGGCTCGACCGCCGGTATACGGTATTCGGCGAGGTGTTCCGCGGGCTCGACGTCATCGACAAGATTGTCGCTGCCGCGCGAGATCAAGCCGACAGCCCGATCGAGCCGATCACAATGATGATACGAGTCAAAGAATAGAAGACGATGCGATAACAACGGGGATGCGTGACTCATCACGTATCTCCCCCCCCCCTCCCCATTGTATCGATACGCTATCAGCCGGCGATGCGATACTCGATCACCACATAGCCGGCGTGGGTGCCTTCCAAGTCTGCCCGCTCTATTGTGAATGTGTGCGCCAACCCAATCTCTTCTCGCCTATCCTGGCGAAGCACGAAAAGCCCGCTGAGCTGATCAAGGCCGGCAAAATAGGGAAACAGGTCATCGCGCAAGGCCACAGTTTCTGACGCGGAACCCTCACGGAGCCGTCTCCAGGCTTCGGGGAAATCATACCGGATATCGATCAGCTGATAGCGCGTGCCCGCAGGCACAGTGTCGGGCATGATTGGACCTCCCCCATCCGCTGAGGACGCGTCCCGGGCCGTGTACTGAATATGGAGAATCACGTCGCTGATGGTGTTGTAATCGAATGCACGAGTCCCGGGCAACGTGAATTCCCACGCCGTCGCCGCTTCATCCAACCGCACCCCCTCGAACGGCAGATAGCGTTCATCGCGGAAATCCAATTGAAAGACACCGGCATCGTTCTGTCCCGAGCTCGTGGCGATGGATCTGCTGGCTGCCATGGAATCAGTCGGACGCAACAACTTAAGGACGCCGTGAACACCGACATAGGGCCCCACCACACCGGGAACGGAAATACTGACCGACTTGATACGCCGTGAGCCGTGCCCAGGGAAGTCGAAACGAAACACGTCAGGCGGAATTTCAAACGCACAACGCCCGCCCGCCCGTAGCGCCAACAACGCCAGCGCATCGAGCCGGCGCAGCGACACATGTGTCGTCAACTCGAACCGACGGGTGTTGGCCTGCATATAGGCCGCTTCCAAGCGCCGCAGATCCTGCGCGAGCCGTTCACCGGCGAGCAGGCCTTTTCGTCCAGCGTCCCAATGATGCAGGCCGATGATGTCGCTTGCAGTGTCCACTTCCAGATTAGCCGCCGCTTCTGCCTGCCGCGCCAGATCGAACGCCATGCGATACGACTGGTAGTGCAGCGCACTGAGCTGCCCCGACATCCAGTTATAGAGCTGAAGATTCGTGAACTTGTCTCGAAGCATGCCCTCTGCCTCTTCAGCCTGAGCGATCTGCCGCTCGTGATTGCGCTGCTCACTCTTGGCAATAGCGAGTCGGATCTCACCCGCAACGATCTGCTGGTCTAGCTGGGCGAGTTCTCGCCTTGCTGTTTCGACTTGATGTCGCCATTCATCGGCTCTGCGCTCATAGGTCGCGTTGTACCCAGCCATGGACGCTTCAAATGAGAACTGCTGGGCAATCAAGCCAAACGATTCCGCGGAAGCCATCAGTGCACTGCCAATATTCGATCCCCCGAATGTGACCTGTGGCGGAAATCCGATCGAGAGCTCAGGGATTAGATGCGAAATGGAAGCGGCCAATTTCAAACCACTGCTTGTCATCTCAAGATCATGCGCAGTGTGCAGATTGTCTTGTTGTGCTTCCTCACTGGCGGACAGGCCCTGGTCCAAGTTTGTCTGGTAGAAGTTCAAACGCGCCTCAACGACTGCCCTGGACCTTTGTGCAGATTCAAGATTCGTTTCCGCCTCCGCGATCTGCTGCTTCTTGATATCAGAGACGAGCTTCAGGATCCCGACATCGTGACGAGCCCGCAACTGCGCCATCTGTTCCGCATCCTGCTTCTCCATAGCGCTCAACAGTGCCCCGCCAAATGAGCGTACTTCATTCGTGAACTCCAAGGCTTTTTGCAGCAGAGATTGGAAGCGATAGTGCGGCGGGCGAACATTGAGTGCCATGCTCAAGGCAGTCCCTATGTCCAATCCGGTCGCGCGGGCGCGCACGAGCAGCGCCGGATCTATCGGCGGGGCAAACAGCGCCAACTGACGCAAGCGGCCATCAACATCCATGCAATGCCGGATCTTAAACAATCGATCATCAATCGTAGCCCGCAGCTCACGCAACCGTGGATTGCCCGGAATGCAGAAATACAGCATAGATGGTCCCGGTGGTGCTTCATCAGAAACCGCACCTTCTCCACGCGCGAAAGGCATACCGCTTTCGATGTCGATCAGTGCGTTCCCAAACTCATCGATGGAGTCACTACTTGACAGTTGCGCGTAACTCTTGGCCTCAGGAACATGCGCAGACAACTCGACTGGCCGATCGCCGAGAATATGGGATGCCAGCACATAGAGCTGCGTCGCTTCGTTGATGGCTTCCATCGTGTCACGGCGGAACAGGCTGTCACCCCACTCAATCAGATTTTCGATGTATTTCTGCACCACTGTTTTCATGTAGACCACAAGACGGAGTGACGCAAGCGCATGAGGATTGAACGGATCCTTCCGCCATTGTTCCACTTGCTCAGCCACATCGGCATTGCCACCCCAGAGGCGGCGCAGCATAGCCTCCAACGATTCGGCTGGCCCGGCCCACTCTTTGGCATCGTTGAATAATGGCTTTACACGCCAATACTTCTGCGGAGCCTGATGTGGTGATACATCGGTGGGGTCAAAGATCGTATGGAACCAGCGTTGAGCCTCTTCGTAGCGCTGGTTCTTCCGCAACTGCTCCGCAAGCATCAACGGAACGTGGAAGAACAGCTCCCAATTGTAGAGGGCGTAGGCGCCACCTGATGAGAAGTCAAAGTCATCGATTGGATAAGGCTTGGCCACGAGTGCGGAATTCGGGATGAGCGTGGTCTCCACCCATGTCTCATTCCGTACCGTAAGTTGCCGTGGATGACGGCGCGCCCCTCCAACTGAGACCACAGTTCCTAATGGCGCCCATTCTGCCTGACGATACAGACCATCGACGCCATCGCTACGGATCGCTTCGAGCAATTCGCATGTGTATGGGTGAGTGCCTGCTTCAAGGATGTATTTCGATGGAAAGAACAAACTAAATCCACCGGGATACCTGTGAGAGAACCCGCCGGTTTTACGAATAGCGAACAACTGCCGTCCATCATGCTGCCACACGTATGGTTGAGCGTCATTGAATTCCGCATACTGCTGACTCGGCAGCAAACGGAATCCTTCCAACGGCTCAACCAGGAGCGGAATTGATCGGGCGGAGGAGGACAGTTGCATAAGCCGCCGGGCAGCGTCTGCCCCGATGACGAACACTAAAACGAAAAGGAAGACGAGCCCACCGCCTGGTTGGTCGAGAATCTCTTTGACTCTCGCCAGCAGGTCTTCGTTCACTTCAAGCTCAATTTCGCTGTCCGCGGCCAGACCAGTCAGCAGATATGTCGCGGAACCTCCGTCAGGGATGGATTCGACATGCCCTTGGCGAGAAGGCACGACACCAAAGGGCATGAACCGGAGTCTCTTCTTCTCAGTCGATGTGTATCGGATAGCCTGAGTGCATCCATCGATTCGAAAGTGGCCCGAAGAAATTTCAACTCCCAATCCAGTTGCCGTGTCGTTCCCTCCCCATTTCCAGAAATTGGAATAGACAGAGATATTGATGTTTCCATCCGAGATATTCGGCCTGAGGGAAACAGCGTCCCGTGCGGCGGTACCCACACGCACCCTCTCTTCGGACAGAACCGGCGCAGACCATCGCCCGAATTCCAGCGTGGACAGATTCAGCGTCATGTCCCACGCCTTTGCCGGCGGGTCATTGCGATTGATCTGGACCTCCTGCCACTGCGGCCAGAACAGCATCGGACGGCGGTTGTGAACAGCCAAAACCAGATGGTCGGCGTCGATGCTCAGATCGATCTTCTCCCACGAAGTCCAACTGAGATCATCATGCCGTGTGCGGTAATAATGGACATGCGGCTTGGCCCGGGTTCGACCCACCATGTGAATCACACGGCGAGATACTGTTTTGCCGTCAGTCAACGGCTCATTGTACGTCTCTTCGTACAGCGCACGAACGTCAAGATTTGATACCTCGTGCAGTTGAACGAGGTAGCTCTGCAGAGTTCGCTCCACGTTGTCGGAATTGATCTCACCTTGCAACAATTCATTTTCAAGCGTCTCAAAGAATGGGCTTTTGCCGACCCGAAGATCGGGCTCAATCCAATTTTCCGGGTAGAGAAAGAGCTTGCGCGCCGCTTCCCAGACACGGTAGTTTTTGAGCCAAGTCCATTCTCGCCACGTCGAGATGTTGGACACATCGGCAAGCAGCACACCTGCATCGACTTCCAGATTTTGCAAACAGCGTTGGACAAACAGTTGCACCGCCGAGTGTGCCTGCACAAGGCGAGAGCTCAGTTGGCACGGTCCCATCTGCACATCAATCAGCAAATGCGCATACACATCATCAGGTGTGTTCCAATGGCGAGGCGTGGCGGTATTACGGTGAAGAATGTGGCCGAGCAAGGCATCGCGCTGTTGCACACGCAAACGGTCCATCACGGGCGTCACGGTCTTGAAATAGTCTCCATCGGTCGCGAATTGTCTTCGGACCAGGCCAGCCAGCCCGTCAATCCGCGATCCTGCTTCTGCTGACTGCCGAAGAACCTGCGCATCGCCCGCAACAAGACGGCGCTGTTGAAGCCAGCTGGCAGCACGCTTCAGTCGACGATAGCTAGATGGATCCCGCCAGGTATCCGCCTCTGATGGCCTGAGTGTGAGAGCCGCTGCCAACGTATTCAGTGCGTCAGCACCAGTCAATCCTGGATCCGCGATCGGTCTTCCCCAGGCAGTCAATGCCTCCACGGAACCTGCCGAATCGGCTGAGGCGGCTTGCATGATCGCCAGGAGTCTTGGCTCACGGGCGCTGATCGAAGCTTGCACAACGCTCGCAGTGAGCAGCCCGCGAATCTGACCGAACGTCAAACGAGGATCGCCATCACGGACCGGCAAGGCATTGAAATCCAGCCAGCGATCGCCGTCGTGCGAAAGCTGCGCCAACAGGCCGATATCTTCGCCCACAAGACGCAGCAGTTCGAGCAATCGGCAGGATTTGATGATGCGAAGAAGAATGACTCTAGCCTGTTCGCGCAATGTCTCAGAGGGCGACCCGGCAAGGTCAATGAACGCGTCCACCGCAGCCGGAGATCCAGCGCCGGTTGCAGTCCTTACCAACGCAGGAATACTTCCCTGATCCGCTACCACCTGAGCGATGAATCCAACGCGTGTTATTTCTGTGAGCTGCTGAACCGCTGCCGCGATTTGGCGTGTCTTGACCGCTTCTTCAGCCGGCGGCGTGCCTCCATCGGTTGCGCTCGCAGCCTGAATTGCCGCGACAATTTGATCAAGATAGCGGTTGATATCTCCTTCGCGGGCAGCAAAAACCGGCGGTGAGAGATCTACATCCTGGAGGAGATGGCGGAGTTCTGCTGCCTCGATCCCTGCCTCAACGATCAGTTCTCGATCCTGTAGCAGCTGCTCAAGTCTGCGCAACCGTTCGGCGCCGTCCACATCTGCAAGCAGATCGGGTAACCCTAGCGCGGTCAGAACGCTATGTTCCGACTCAATAAGCTGGGCCAGTGAAAGCCATTGTGATCGAGCCGCGCGCATTGCAGATGACTCGGGACTGACAGATGTCTCGCGTAATGCCACCATTCGCTGGGCCAACGACTCCGGAGTGAGTCCAAACCGCTTTGCCAACGCTACGAGCCTGGCCACAGCAACCATGTCGAAGGCGGGGTGTCCTGCATCGACTCCCAGTGCCTGCATCACGGTAAGAAGGGTGCTCGTCGACCACCCCATACGCAGCCGCAAGCGCAGGGCGCGATGCAGCAAATCAAACACAGCCGTTCGGGTCGCACCAACAAGGGCGACCAAGCCCTCACCAGATTCCACCCGTTGCTTCACGCGATGCGAGTCTACGTTGCAGGAATCATCGCCGCGATCGATGGCTACACGCCATCCAGCCCAAGGCGGAGACTCGATCAAGGCATACAATTCTGCGACTTGGAGCCCCGACCGCTTCAACAAGCCGTTTGCTCCACCGATCGTCAGAATCTCATTGTTCCAGCCGCTGAAACCCCACACGGCCCCTACAGTGGCCTCATCCGTCACCACCACGTTGTGAAGGAGATCCCACGTGGCTGGATTCAGGTTAGAGCGGACTAAGGCCGCGGCTGATTCATTGCTCCCCAGTACCTCCAACACTTCGGCGGCGGACGTCCCGAGCAGCTCAAAATCGAGCCTGGCACGCTCAAACTGACGGTCGAATGGGAGATACCACGGGTACCGGGTTCGTTGGAGTGGCCCACTGGGGGTGTAGAGGTCAACGAGACTGTTGGCTGGATCCGGCTCGGCCCGTAACGCCTCTGACGAGAGACTGGCACGCGTTTGTGGTGTCGTGCGCTCGTTGTAATCAAGATTAGAAGCCGGCAATGTTGCCGCAAGCCGTTCGAGATGCTCGATCACCAGATCAATGTAAGGTAGTGGGGTCTCGGCATTCGCGCAGTCGAGCTTCAGATGCCAGAGATCAGGCCGGCGTCGTTGCAGGACATCGGCCAGCGAATCCCCGCCAAGGGGCCTCTTTGCATCGATCTCGTTCAAGAACTCCAAGAGTGCGACCAGGTAAGCCGCCGGACCATGGGCCGATCCACACCATGGACAAATGCAGCCATTGCCCGAACCGAACAGCTCAACCCAGGTCGCAAGCCGCCCAGTCGGCTCGATGTGGGGAAATACGGGAAAAAGCGGACCCAGGTAGTTGAGAAGTCCCGTGGCGATGAGAACCGCCGCACTCGTGCGAGCCTTGGCCTTGTAATAGATCTCATCGGCCACCTTGGCGTCGGCGATAGACACGATGTCTCGTCTCAACGCCCCTTTTCCTTTCAACACAATCTTCGCGGCAGAGTCGTACCCCTTGTCCAGCAACAGGGTCATATGCTCGTGGCGACGAGTAGTCGGAGCAATGCGAGCTACCGCCACTTCCTTCTTCAACTGAGTAACCAACTGTGTCTTTGGTGTCTGGATGCCTTTCAGGTTCGCTTTGTCGAGTGATTCCTCGACTGGCGACTGAAGC
This sequence comes from Nitrospira sp. ST-bin4, assembly GCA_002083565.1. Taxonomy (GTDB): domain Bacteria; phylum Nitrospirota; class Nitrospiria; order Nitrospirales; family Nitrospiraceae; genus Nitrospira_D. The sequence goes on from MSXM01000039.1 coordinate 7,553, forward strand.
AGACTGAAGTCAGGATTCAGCGACAGAAACAGCCCGACATCCCGCCGCACCGGCTGTGCGGCCTCTCGCAATCGGTACATCACAGATTGAGTGGGAAAGGCGCTCTCCACTTGACCCGCCAATGCCTCGGCATAGACGTCGGCTGTCTTAAATTCATTCGGGAGACCTCCGCTCTCGGCTGTCTTGCGAGCGACTTCTTTCCACTGTTCACGTTTGAGCGAAGCCAGTTCTTGTGCTGTGCCGAACGACTTCGCCAAGCCAGTCTGTAAAACTCGTAGAGTCGGCACATGCCCCCCGAGGAGCGCATCGGTTTCAACGGCAAAACGAGCCGTGTTGACCGCTTGGGCCGGCACACCGGCATCCGTCAGTCTCTTCCACCAGAGTTGCGGATCTTCGCCGGGTTTTCGCTCTAACAACAATCCGGCAATCTGCCGCTGCAATTGGGGAGACACTGTCGTTCCAGACAGCAACAATCCCACAGGCCTGGTGAATGTGTTGAACGTTTCATGGACGGCTGAAAAAGTGAGCTCCACAGCAAACTCTTGAAGCTTTTTCACCACGAAATCGCTTTGAGAAGAGAGCGCCTGCGGCACTTGCTTGGCCCCAACCGCCGCCTTTATCGCAGCGCGCCAGCGCGTCGGACCGGCCTGCAGGAATTGCGGCCAATCCGGCGACAGCCCTTGTCGCAGAAATGCATAGAACGCCTCGGTGGGCAGCTGATCCTGTCGGTGTTCAATCGACCAGCGATACGCGTGACGCAGAAGCTGGAGATGCAGCAAGACGATGCCGGTTTCGCCCTGCAAGAACTGCAGGTCTTCGTCGGTCAGGTCCTGCGGCAGAATGTGTTCGAGCAATGGTGTCAATTCACGATGGTAGCGCTCCCACTCCGTGTCGGTGTACAGCTTGTCGGCAGAGACGATGAGGTCTATCTCAGCGTGAGCCGGCGCATTGAAGAGCGTGTCTGACTTGGCCAGTTCCGTTTTGCCGTCAACGGCCATGACACGCACGACGAGATCAGCGCTGCCTTTCTCGGTGCGCGTGAATTGGGCTGGCGAATACCCGATTTGGTAGCGGCCCTGGGCGTCGGTCCCAGCCGTGCCCAACGTTTCCTCTCGCCGCAAATCTCGATCACAAGCCCGCACAAGCATATTGGCCAGGGGCCTGTCGCCGGCGTCTTTTACCACCCCCCGCACTGTGAACCGCTTGGCGGACAACTGAATATTCAGTCTGTACTGTGCGGGGGCGCTGTTCTGTTTTTTGCTCGTGAACAGGAGTTCATGGTTTTGGTCATGGACACAGACGACCACATCGGCACCACCACGTTCCTTCTTGGAGCCACGGAAATCGGCCTCTGTGTATGGAATCTTATAGGCGCCGGTTGCATCCGTGGTTGCTCGTCCAAGGACATCCTGGCTCGACTCATCTTTGTCGTAGGCAATGACCGTGAGGCCCGCCGCGGGCGCTCCCCCAGCGTTCGTCACCTTGCCAAGAACGGCATAGACGCGGCGTGGCCTCCCATCCTTTGCTGCCTTGCGCGCCGCCGGTTTTGGGGATGTAGTCGGCCTTGTCGCCGCCGTGCCTTTCGATCTCTTTGCCATGAATGATCTCCTCATGAGGTCTAAGACAGTGAACGCCGTCGATGAAAGACTTGCAAGGCTCACATTGCGTAACCACTGGCATTCACGACCTTGTCAGTCTACAAGCCTCGCATTGCTAGAGTGGGAAACCCAAGATAGACATGTTTTCACTGATCTCTCTCGCCTCTTGCCGCAACTGACGCAATCGCTCTTCACGTTCACTCGGAGTTTCGGAATATGGCTGAGTCACGTCGTTCGCCGGAAACAGAAATGCGTCCATAGCAACTTCACCGCCGGCGGATTCGATCACATACCTCACATATCCATTGGAGTTCGGGCCCAGCACACTGTAGGTTGGAAGATTGACGTAATCACCTGTCTCGTCCTGCTGTGAGAAATAGGCACTAAGATCCAATAGACGCTCTTCGAATTGCGCATCCGCTGAGGGGTCCGCAGGGCGCGTAATGGCATCCTCATGGAGCATGTATGCCTCAGGATGAGGCTCCCAATAAGCTAGGCGCGGATCTGCTGTTCGCTCGCCAATACCTTCAGCATCTCCAATTTCAACGACAAAATCTCCCTCATCGGTAGTGACTCGTAGGAAGGCATGCCGGAACGGACCCACAGTGGACTCAGAGTACAAAGAAACCCCTCGCGGGTGGTGCTGTCTCCAATACTCGGTCAATACTGCCCGCGTTTGATCATTCTCTTCGTTGGCATGAAGAAATGCTTCCAGCGTGGGAAGTTCAACAGAGACTACATCGGAAAACAGCAACCCGGTAATCTCACCATCTTCGATCACTGGCTGAACAAGCAGGTTATCCTCAATGGTGACGAAATCGGATTCAGGAACCGGCTCGGGCACTTCTTCGAGAGAAAAGCACATGTCGAATTCACAGTCAGTGCTTTGTGTGCCGGACTTATCCAACAAGCCAATAGGGTGATCATGGGAATAGGCATAGCTGTTGCCCCCTCCCTCCAGTCCAATCGGGTCCGCACTTCCCCACCTCCCCAACCACGGCACATAATATCTCGCTGTGTGATAACTCAACCCCGTCTCCTCATCCCTCTCCATTCCCGTATATCGATACCGCTTTGATGTGCCGCGCACGGCACGGTTCACGAGGTGATAAGCCGTGGTGCCGTAGGGATGGAACTCTTCACAGCCGACGATCTGTGCCGTTTCATCCAGCTCCAGCGCGACGGAGCCGAGATGATTGCCGTACTGGTAGCGCATCAGCACACCGGTGCCGAGTGTGTCGTTGTCGGTCGTGATGACATCATCAACGAGCAGGATCCGTTGGTCATCGACGAAAAGATGCTGCGTTTCAATTTCTTCGGCGAGGGAGCCGTCCGGCGCATGGCGACGGTAGAGTTCCATGCCACCGAGGTAGAGCCGTTCTTCAACTGCGCCCGTCAGGCGCTCAATGCGTTTACGCGTGCGCTGTTTGCCGATGTCATAGGCATACCAGGCTCGCCCTCCGCCGCCCAGGTCCATCTCTTCGATCATGTCGCGCCAATCCCACCTGATGCGTAAGGACGTGGGCACATTAGCCAGATTAAACATAGAGCCATGAGAGTCGTAGCCATATCGCACTGCTTCGCGGTCGTCGCTGCCGGTCCAGGTGCGCAGCAAACAATTGCTGGCCATGGCCGTCTCATAGTGCCTGGTCCAACTCCCGCCTCCGGCTCCATGCTGCATAGTGATGAAGTTCCCGACCACGTCATACTCGTATCGTTGACGGTAATTGCGGAGTTCGTGTTCAGCAGGAAAGTCATCGACCCTTGTTGGATCGGCCATCGAGGCTGGGGAACCCACTAAGCCGGCGCTCTCGCGGCCAGTGGCTTCAATGAGACGATGGATTGCGTCATACACGTAGAGACTGCGCGGCTCGACCGCTTGGTTCCGAAAGAACACCGGCGCCCAAGCTTCGTCCTCGATCTCCGTGATATTTCCCGCGGCATCGTACGTGTAGTGCATTTGCTGAACAACACGGTCGTCGCTCAAGCGCGAACGGAAGCCGGGAAATGGCAAGTCGGTGGCCGGCCTCGTCGTGCGCAACTGCGTGAGCCGAAACGTGCGTGGATCATAGGCATACCTGGTTTCAGTGCCGTTGCCATGTCGCAATTGCATGCGTTGGCCCTTGGCGTTGTAGGCGATGCCGTGGACCGCGCGCCAGGTTCTACCTCCAGTCGGGCTCCCATCATTCCATTGGGCACCGATGCTGAAGTCTTCGGCGGCCAATACCCCCCGTTGGTTGTAGAACGGCTCATAGACAGCGACTTGCTCAGATCTCCGGTGCCAGTTGCCTAACAATGTCATGCGGCCCAAAGCATCATGTCGCGTCTGGCGGGTGAAGCTTTCGGCTTCAAGCCGCGCCGCTCGATCATCCTCGCTCCCCTGCCAATCAATGAGGCGGCTCGTTGTGTGCCGGGCGAGTCTTCGGCGTTCGTGCTCTACCTGGCCCGCAAAACTCTTGCGGAGCACTTCCACTCGGCCGCTCGGATCGTCATGCACGACGGCCTGGCCAATGAGGTTCCTGTCGCGCGAGTCTTCGACTGAAGATTCATCGCTGTCCCGATATTCAAACCGCTCAACGATGGCAGCCGGGGTCGAGCCCAGCCGCAGCCATTGCTGTAGCGGTCTATGGAGTCTGTCATATTCGGTGTGGCCCAATCGCGCTTCGAGATGCGGTGCGCCCTCGCTGTCCAATACATCGTTGAGATCCCATGCCAGGAACGGTTGGCCAGCTGCATCGTTCAACGACCAGCGATTTCCTGCGTCCATACTGTGCTGAAAAAGCAGATTGCCGGCAATGTCATAGGTCGGCACGCTGTCTCGCAGCACTTCGTCCGATGGATCATTGTCCGGCTTCGGCGGGTGTATGTACTGCATCACCAGGTTGCCACGCGCGTCCCTTACCCAGAGCGGCTTGCCTTCGGCGTCGAGCTTCGTGTGGGTCAGGTGAAACTCGTCGTGCCAACCCCAGTCGCCCACGGACCATTCGATCGTGGGCCTGGCGGCTTCATCGGGCGTGCGGTTATGGGCGATTGCGATAACTTTCCGGCCGAGACTGTCGAGATGTGTCTGGCCCGGCGTATTGGCCGACTTGGCCGCGAGCCAGGCCGCGCGAACATCCGGCGAGACAACCAGGGCTCCATCGATCCCGCGTGGCAACGGAACCGCCGGATCGGGGCTGCCACGCTCGACATACCAGGCGCTGTCCAGCACCGTGTCGCCGGCATCGAACTGCTTGGTATGCCAGGGCGAAAACTCCACCTTCGTATAGGTCCCGTCTGGCAGGTCGGTACGCACGACTCGACCAGCTGCATCGTAGAAAAGAATGGGTGTGACGCCTTCCTCGCGCGGCATCTCACAGCCGAACCGTTCGCTGAAAAATGCCTCGTACTGCTTAACGGGCTTGCCCTTGTTGTTGAGTACGGCCAGCCCGTTGACAATCCAACGCAATGGGCCGCCTTCAATTTCTGGCTCCGCCTGTACCTTTTTCATCAGCACATTGCCGGTGCCGTCGGAGCATTCCAACGCCACTTGCAGTGGACTCGTTGCACCACCGGGTTGGCTGGCATGCACCTCACGCGCGATAGCACAGGCCATCGCAGGGCGTGTGGCCCAGACAGTGACGGTGCCATCTGCTGAACGTGCTTCGCCGAAGTGGTAGACAAAGCGGCTGCTTGCGCGACTGAGCCATCGGCGGGCTTGGGCTTCATCCAACACTGACGCGGTGCAGAAGTTCTGAACGTCTGCCGTACTCGGATTGCGCAGAGAGGCGTCTGCGCGAAAGGCGCCGAGGTCATCCCCCTCCCAACCATCTGATGCGCTCTTGCCTTTGGCCGCGATGGCGATCACCCGACCCAGAATATCGAGGCTGGCCTCTGTGTGGTTGCCGTTGGCATCCGCCATTTCGACCGATGCCAACACACGATGATCGAACCGTATGACCTCCGTTCGGTTCCCTCGCGCGTCGGTGACACTTCGCACATAGAGATCGAGTGGATCGTACTCTAAAGTAGTCACGGCGCCGAACGGGTCTGTGAAGCGTTCGGGCAGGAAGAAGTGTCGGGCCGTATCATCCGCGAATCCGGCGATGCCAGAACGTATCCAGTATTCCCCCGTGTCTGGGTCTCGCTGGTAACCACTCCGCAACGGATCATCAAGCAGGCTACGGACGCTGACGCCTGGATGCAGTTCCCAGTCCAGCATGTCCGCCGGCTGACTGGGCAGGCTGGTGGGCGATACGAAGACCGCTGCAAGCAGATCGCTGGTCAGCGCAAGTTTGTAGTCCTCATACTTGAGGCCGCGTGGACCGTGGCGTCCGCGCGGCAACGGTGACGCAGGCGCATTGATCTCGCTGGCATCGTCGAAATACAGGGCCCTGACTTGCTCGACCAGACGGCGCTGTGCCGTTTCTCCATCAGCGCTGCGATGATAGGGCAAGAGCGTCACGGCCCTGGTCATTGCCGTTTCATCCAGAGGGGGATAGTGATCACTGAGTTGCAATACAGCAAAGTCCTCTGGCCGGAAGTAGAAAGGATCGGCCGGTACGATGCCGGCCACCTCAAAGGAGAGCGATTCGTAGGGCATCCGCAGGCGGTGATGTTTTATGGCGGCATCAATCTCGGCGGTCGCCGGCACCAGGACATCCGACGTGTAACGGACTTCTGCATAGGCCAGATGCCGCTCATCCTGCACAGCTCTGATGCGGTTCATCGCAGCCTCACCGAGCGCCAGATCTTCAGGCCGCCGTACTCTTGGGTAGCCGACGGCGATGGTCTGCAGCGGGTGACCCAGCTCATCCACCCGCAACGTCAGGGTATGCGCAATACGCGGATCGGGACGCACGTGCCCGCCTAGCTCCGGGAGCGGTTGCTCATACTGATAGGTCAGCGCTTCACTTTCTGTAACCAGAAACACCGCATGCCGATTGGAACCACGTGGCTGGAGACGCTGTATGCGGCAGTTGTGCGTGGCCGCAGAGTAGATCCGCACGGGGCGCTGTTGTTGCAAAGCGCCTGTCAGAGCATCGACATCGAGTTCGTAGATCTCTTGACGAAGTGTCATCCCCTTGCAGGCACGCAGGGCCTCTCGCCATTCGTCGGCGTCCAACCCGTCGTCCAACAGTGGTTCAGGCAATGCCCGCTCATGAAACGCGTCGTCAAACTCGTAGCGAGCCGGGAAGTACTCCCCTTCAAAATGAGTAAGGACACGGCGGCGGTCCATCGCGACACCTGTATGAAACCAGGTGATGGTCTTAATCGGAGGCTGATAAAGCCGTCGATCCTCTGTGATCCATGGACTGCCGACATTGCCGGCCTCAAAACTACCGTAGTCCTCAACGTCGATCTGCTCGACACGACCGAACCCTCTGAACTCTCGCTCGATGCCGTCATAGTACCCGTGGTGATAACTATAGGTACTGCTGAACGATGTGCCGCGCCACTGATCGCGAGCGGTGACTTTGCTGACACATTGCACGGGAAACGGCAGACGCGTGATCCAGGTGGTACCTGCTGCCTTGTCGGCCAAGTAGTACAAGGTGGAAGACCGGTACTCCAGCTCCGTGCTGCCGCCAAGACTGTTCCGGGTTTCAATCAGAAGGTGGGGCTTCCCCCCGCTCATCAAGTCGATGTACCGCACCGGCTGCGCTTGGTCGGCCGGCAAATGGGAGTTCCAGACGAGGCAGGCGGTACCGCGGCCAAGTAAGTCGGTCGCTTGCACGGCATCGAGATTATGAGTCGCGAGTGGGAATTCGATGACCTTCTCGTCGCTCCAATAGTTTCCGGAACGATTGAAGTAGATCTGCACGCCTTGGCGTCCGAGATACAGCATATCGGTTGGTCCGCTGCCGTCGATGTCGGCGAGCCGAAGTCGGCGCGGATCAAAGTACTCGTCATAATCCAAACGCGGCGCCTGTCCCATAGACACTTTCGTGCCGAACCGCCCGTAGCCGAGATTGGGCCAGTAACACACTTCTCCATTGCGAATTCGCACAAGATCGGTGAGGCCGTCCCCACACATGTCGGCGAGGAACAGCGTGTCGGTCCCGTCATGAAAGACGAGCCGGATGCTACCGTTGCTCGACGGGGCATGTGTGGTTTCCGCTGCGCCGAACCCCTGCTCGGCTTTGGATGGATACCAGGTAAAGATCTCGTCTTCCGTGACCAATGCATCGGCATGCCCATCACCGGTAAGATCGACGAAACGCAGGTTGGGATCACCCCAACGGATGCGCGGCAAAGCTGCGAAGGGGACGAACGCATTCCAATCTTGGCCTGCCTCACGCTCATAGAGCCCGGGGGTTGGGCCGTCGAATTCCACCACATCAATCTCACCATTGCCGTTGAGATCCATTAACCGCTGCCCAGACGAGAGCGCCCGGTGCGCCGGCGTCGTGGCCACAACACGGCTTGGTGCGAAATGGCCGTCCCCTAAATTAGCGGCATAGCGCCAGGCTCCCGCGTCTTCGGCCAAGATCCCGGACAGCCCCTCCCCATCCAAATCAACCCACTGATACCCTGGTCCTTGCGTCCCGACCGGAAGCCCTTCAAGATCGGCAGCAGCCAGCGATCGCACAGTGGGATCGATCTGCGGCAGGCTGTAGCGAAATTCGAGCGGAGGCGTTTGCCGGCTTTCGAGATGGCCTCCTACGTGGAGCTCATGTGCCCAGGACTCAATGGCATCAATTTGACTGTAACCTGGCCGATCAGGATCTTCAGGCGTACCGGCATTTCCGTAGCGAAAGCGCATGGATCCGACGAGTCCGGCTGGTCCCACTTCTGGGGCCTCGGGAAAACGATGAAACATGAGCGCACGTTCAACCAGACGGGAAGTGCGGCGTTCGAATCCGGCCCGGTAGTCGGAGAAGGGGTCTGGCCGTGCGCGCCATTCACGATCCGGTTCGGGCCCTGGCGCGACCGGGTCATGGTCGCCAAAGTCGAAGACCAGCTCGAACATCCAGTCGTCAGGCAAGCGCGTAGCAGGGTCTCGGGGATGTAGATTGGGGAAGTACGGCGCCCGATTGCCGTATCGAACACGTTTGAGATATCGCTGGGCGCTCCGCGCAGCCGATGTACGATGGGTTTCCCACTCTGCCCCTGTGTCACATCCACAATCATCGTCAGGTTGATACTGGAAGAAGATGACATTCCCCTTATCGTCGTACGTCTCACAGATCAGCCAACTGAAAATCCGGGAAGGATCAACCGGATCGGCGATGCGGCTCTCGCCTGTTTTCCCATACCACATGGTGACATTCTCGCGCGTGATCGAACGCCAGAACACATCGGCTCCATTGATTATGTTCGTCCACCGTTCAATACGGGCGAATAGTCCTTCGACACGAGGCCTGAACACATGCACCTGGTACCGCTGTCCATGGAGTCCTTGTTCTTGGGAACTGCCTCGCCATTCTCCGCTTTGCATGGAAAGAACGGGCACCAGATCTTCCGAACCAGACAGTACAAATACGTCGGACTGATCGCGATCCAGATACTGCGGTAAACCTTTCTCTGTTTTGCGCGCAATCGCGGGCAACGCAAGCGTCCAGCCGAGGCCAAACGGCCCATTCCCGGCGCCTGAGTCGTAACTCAACGCCAGTTGGGGACCGAAACCGCCACGCCCAGGGCTTGTGCGGATCGGAACCGACAATGACCCCGTGCCGGTAACCGGATTGGCAGTGAACTTTTCGCCGATTCGTCGGATGGCCCCGCCGCCTTTGGGCAGCGAGATTGCGGGGGGAGCAATTTGGAAAGATTTTTCAACTGAGTGTTGTGGGCCGGTCTTGTTTCCGTTGGCTTCTGGCACCTCAACACTCCAGGTTAGTTCGATTCGCGAATCGGATGATGGCGGATTCAAGGTGCCGGGTCAAGATAGAATCATGAACGTGTTCGCGTGGCAATGATTCCATAATTGGGCGAGCCAGAGGAACAGAACGTAACGCCATGCGATCGTATGCACGGTGAAGTTGTACTGGTCGGTAATTTCGCGCCAGGGCAACAGCACCCGCGACTTCAACGACAACGGCTCACAGTTTTTTATCTGCGCGGAAGAGAACAGCGGGCTCGACCGCCGCCATGCGGTATTCGGCGAAGTGTTCCGTGGGCTCGATGTCACCGACAAGATCGTAGCCGCCGCGCGCGATCAGGCCGACAACCCGCTAGAACCGATTACAATGAAGGTGACGGTGAAGGAATAGCCAAAGAGCGGATAGCGTATGGCTGATGGCACGAGATTGGACAACTTGATACTAGGGCCACAAGCCAAGCGTGATACAAACCACTTCCTCGACTGCTGCGAGCTCATCCTGACTAACCACCTCAATCAATATATTTCCAGTCCTCAGCCATACCCGCTCTCCATTGCTCTTTGCTGGAAGCTTGGCAGGCAGCGCTCAGCGCTTTGGCATCCGGATGAAGTTTGGCGCGGACCGGGTCACATCTCTGCTGGCGACGGCGCCGCCTGGTCCGCGTACCTCGTGCTACAGCGGTACCACCGCATGTACGTCCACTCCTGGGAGGCGGATACCTCGGGACTAGCGCTTTTCCTCATGCCTGCGGCGCACTGAGAGAGTAGACGCACACCACTAGGATGTCCCTCACAGCGTCAGGCTTCAGTCGTCTGTGATTGACACCGTCGACTGCAATGGTCTCCCGCAAGGCCTGAGGAAGGCTTCCGGTACCCATGTGCTGATCGACGCCTTGGCTGTCTTTCCTCGTTTCGGTCACGCGGATTTCCCATAGGCCGGGACTTTGTGCCTGCGCGCCGAACGCCGTTGCGGAAGGAAGGTCGCTCAGGGGACTTCCATCCATCACGAGCGTGACGTCACTGCCTAGAGCAACGGTGGTATTCCCGGTCACTCTTGCCAGATCAAGCACGAGCGGATGGGCGTTGTCGTAGTGCCCGACCAGGTCTTGCTTGAGTTTCAGGTACAGCTGTGCGGACTGGATCGCGATTGACGAGGTGCGGTGCTGGAATGGGAAGCGGTTGCTCAAATCGAAGCGCAGCCGCTGGTCAATTCCGGCATGTGTTGCATCGGAAGCGGCAGTAAGAATGGTCGAGTTCAGGAACTGGCTCCACTCCGAAGGGAATTCGTTCTTGAGGCTGAAGGCGCGCACCAGCGGCGTGCGCTGTGCGTCCGTCAGCAGCGCATAGAGCGCATCTGCTGCGGCTGTTGCGAGGGCGCCGCCACCGTCTCGCGCCGTGTATCTCACCTGCATCACGACATCGGAAATGGTGTCGAGATCGAAGGCGTTGTTCTCGATCGGCATGTCGATCCGCCAGCGGGAGATGGCGCCCATTCCCTCGAATGGTAGGTAACGCTCGTCGCGAAAATTCAATTCGAACATCCCGCTGTCGTTCTGAGCGTGACTTGTAGCGATGGACTGAAGTGCCCCGAAGTTGCTGGCAAACCGGGTATCTCCCGCGCGCTCTTCATACGAGGCGGGTTGCGTGTTCTTAACACGGATCTTGTTGCTCAGGAGGGTCAGCGTGCAATTGATGCTGGTATATGGTCCGACCACACAGGGTATCGTCAGGCTGACGTTCTTGATGCGGCGCAGATAGTGGCCTGGATAGTCCATGTCGAACAATGTCTCGGGCAACTCGACCTCGCACTGTCCGGTTTCTTTCAGCCGGATCAGCGCGACCGGATCCTGCAACAGCAGGGAGACCGACTTCGTGATCTCGTATTCGCGCCTGTTGCGATCGAGATAGTCGATTTCCATGCGCCGGAGGTCCAGTTGCAGTCTTTCGCCCGCGAGCAGGCCCTTCTTCAGACTGTCCCAGTAGCCGAACTGGATGAAGTGCGAATCTGTCAGCCCCAGCTCGAACCGGTAGCAGCGCTCGGCGCGCTTGGCGACATCGTAGGCGAGCTGGTAGCTCTGGAAGTATACGGCGGAAACCTGGCCGATCATCCAGTCGTACAGCTCCTGATTCGTGTACTTGCTGCGCATGTACGAATCGACGTCCTTGGCGTGCTTGATCTGGAGGTCGTGATTTATCAGCTCCGTCTCCGAGATGGCGAGACGGATCTCGGCGGCGGCGATCTGCTTGTCGATCTGCTTGAGCTCCTGCTCCGCTAAAGCCTCCTGAAGCTTCCACTCGTCCCAGCGTCTCTGGTACCCGGCGGTCGTTCCTGCTATGGATGCGCCGGTACCCAACATCGCGGCGGCGACCCCCATCGCCTTGCCGAACGTCTCCATCCCCGTTGCTACATCTCCGGTGTTCTTGGTGGCGACTGCGACGGGGAGAATCCCAACTGTTCCCGTTGACGCTGTAACAGCAGCTGCATGTCCGGGCGCCGCCGCAAACAACGGGATGAGCTCGAGCGCTTGAGCCACCAGGCTCCCGCTGGAGAGCGCCAACTGAGCGATTTCCCAGGGATTGAACTGCAGGATGTTCTTGTAATGGTTGTGCCGAATCTCGGTGACCTTCCTGCCTTCATTCAATCCGTCGAGAGCGGTTCTGGCCTCATCGGCCTGATTCTGCTTGATGACGCGGATCGCGTTCAGCAACTGGACTTCGTGGCTGGATCGGAGCAGCGCGAGGGCCTCCGAATCGCGCTTCTCGAGCGCCGAAAGCAGCGCAGAGCCCAGAGCCTTTACATCGTTGCAGAGCTCGGCGGCCTTCTGCTGCATGACGCCAAACCGGTACGACGGCAGCGGTGCATAGAGATCGCTGAGCACGCTGTTGAGGTCCACTCCGGCCGCGGCAGCTCGTACGAGCAACCCGGGGTCGATCCTGGGCGCGAAAATCGCAAGCTCGCGCGCGACCCCTTCGATGTTCATGCAGTTCCGTATCTTGAACAGCCGGTCCGCCACCGTGTCCCAGTAGCCGAGCAGCATGTCGTTCTTCGGCAGACAGAACAGGGCCATGGTGCCGAGCGAACCAGCTCCGGTGGAGGAAGACGACCCGCCTGGCGCCGTCGAAGGAAATAGGTAGTTCTCGATATCCACCAGCGGCCCAAGAAGCGCGCCGGTCGGATTCACGGCCAGCGTGTCAAACGTCTGCACGACGGGAACGGCCCGCGACGGGATCTCCTCGGGTCGCTTGCCCAAGATCTTCGCGGCGAGGAGGTAGAGCTGCGTCGCCTCGTTCACCGACTCCATGGTGTCCTGCCTGAACAACTGGTCACCCCAAGCGATCAAGGTATCGATGTACTTCATCACGACGGTTTTCATGAAAGCGATGGGACGCAGGCGCGCGATCACATACGGCTGGAAAGGGTGCTTCTGCCAGGCGCTGAGTTGGGTGGCGTACGCCGTGGACAAGGCGTGCAGGAAATCGCTCAGCGTCTCCGGGGCCAGGCTGGCTTCGTCAAAGAACGGCTTGAACCGCCAGAAGCGCTCGCGCCCGCCCGTCTCGCTCGACGTGGGATCGAAGATGTAGTGAAACCACGTCAATGCTTCCTCGAATCGCTGGTTCTCGCTGAGTTTCAACGCGATCAGGAACGGAACGTGGAAAAAAAGCTCCCAGTTGTAGAGTGAATAGGCGCCGGTGCTGCTGAAATCCACGTCTTCGCGCGGAGTTCTCCGCGTCGGGTCGGATGCGACATCGAGATCGACATACGACGAGCCTGGCCCGAGCCCGTAGGCACTCTGGAACTTGCTAGGCGTATCGGTGACGGACTGAGTCGCTAGATCGAACAACCCGGGCAAACCCGAAGCGTCGATGGTTTCCAGAAACGGACAGACCCTGGGGTGAAACAGGATCTCGAATCGGAGCTTTTGCCCGCCGGCAATCTGGCCACCCACCACTCTTTCCAGGACTGCCAGATAGGTTCGCTGCTCATCCTGGAAAACAAACGGGCACGACAAGTTGCGCGGGGCGAACCCGTCTGGCTTCACCGTAACCCTGAACCTCCCCGGCGTCTGATTGAGCATGACGGTGGTGCTGCCAAAGGTATCCAGCGGGTTCCCATGCTCGACCCACTGCATGTTGACGATTCGCGTTCCGGCCATAGGCTGCAGTACCAATGGTTGGATCGGGGGCGAGACTTCACGGGCTTCGAGTGCGACCAGATCAGCGTGGCAGTCGTTGGACAGGAAGCGGCCGACGGCTTGCATCCGAACATAGGCCGGATCGACAGTTGTCGTAACTACTGTCGATGGCAATGCTTCTAGTCTGACGTCGATGGTCTTGTTTGATACATAGGCCACATTATTGTGCGTCGTGCCCCAGCCGTCGTTGATCGTGATGCCATTCGTCTCTACAGCATACGAGCGCGACACCAAGTCGCAGGGCACGGGGCTAATGAAGGAATTTGTGTGTTTGAATGTCGTCTCAGTTGCAGAACGCGTAAGCGAATGCGGGAGTGAGCCAATGTCGATCTGGATGGTGGCAGCCTCGGCGTCCGTGAGGTTTCGCCCTTGCAAGGTGAATCTAAATCTGCACTCAGTCCCATAATTTCGTCCGCCTGCGGAAATTCTCGCAGGCAAATCCATCAGATGAGTACGTTTGACTGGCTGTGAAGAAGTGGTGACCGTGCTCTCGCCGGTTACGACCGTCCCATAGCAAGTAATAGCGAGCCTGGTACCGAATGCTCCGGTCTGAATGGCGGCGGTGAACGTGAAGTCCTCGCGTTCCTGTGGAACAGCGGGCGACGGGTCTTTCTCCTGTCGCAAAAGGGTGCCGGATACCTTCTTGGGTAGCCACCGGTTGTTCTTGTACTCGCTCCACGCGAGTTTGATTTCCCAGTACTTCTTCGGTTCGGTGCTACTCGTTCGTTCTTCTTTGGTCTGCTGGTCTGTCTTCTCGGTGAATAAAGCCCAGAAGAGATACAGGTGACGATTCCACACCACCGGAATCAGGTGATCGCCTTCGACGTCGAGATCCACCTTCTCCCAGGCTGTCCACACGCCGCCTTCCCGGCGGCGGTAGAAGTAGAGGTGGGGATTCGTATAAGTGCGGCCGAACAGATGGAGAATGTCGCCTGCCGACGAGGTATCCGCCGGATCGTGCTGAAGGTAAAGGCCGACGACCTCGAGGCGGGCAACCTGGTCGAGCTTCTCCAGGTAATGCCGGACTGCATCCTCCGAGGTGTCGGCGGTTACGTCTCCCTGCAGGAGCTCGTTTTCGAGCTCCTTGAATATCGGCGATTTGTCATCCCGTAGCTGAGGCTCTATCCAATTCTCCGGATAGAGAAAGACTTCCCGGTTGGCCCCCCAGACTCGATATCGCTTGCGCCACGTGTTCCATTCCTTGGCCTGCCCGGTCGTCAATACGACTTCGGGCTCGAGGTTCATCAGGCAGCGCTGGATGAACAGTTGAACGGAACTCGTCGCCTGCACCAGCCGCGTCGTCATCATGCAAGCGCCCATCTCCACGTCGATGAGGAGGTGGTCGTAGAGATCGCTTTCGTCGTTTCCGAAATACTGCTGCGCCACCAGGTAGTCGACCAGCGCGGTCCGCTGACGTTCGCGCAACGGGTTCTTAAGCGGCTTTACCAGCGACAGCCATTGCTGATCATCGTACTTTGCCTTGACGGCGCTCTTGACCGCTCGAGCATTGGCCAATGCGCTGGCCCACTGAACGCTCAAGTCAGGGCCGTCCGGAGCCAGGTTGGGCAGGCGCCACTGCGCGATTTGCGTTGCTGAAACGCCCAGTCGCTGCATGAGCCTGAAACATCCGCGAAGTCTCGAAAGCGCACGGGTGGTGCTGAAGTCAGCGGGGAAGTTGATCCCCAACAGCCCTTGCCCGCCGGTATCGGGGCCCGCCAGTGCGTGAAGGTCGGCCAGATCCCAACCGGTCGCATCGCGGATCGCCCGAAGAAAGTTGACGCGGGCCGTCGATGCATCGTTGGCCATCGCCATCAGTTCGAACGGGGCATCGTCGCTCGTGAACGGGGCACCGCGCAGTCCGATCGCCGCCGTCAACTGTTCCCAGGCAACGAAAGCGATCGCAGAATTCGAGCTGCCGGACGGAATCGCGTTCCAGTCCATCCATTCAGCCGCCGTCTGCAGGCCTGACAGGTACGTTAGTTGGTCGGGCGTGATCGCGAGCTTGTGAACTAGCGCGGCGGCCTTCTGGAGCCGCACCATCAGCGCGCACTGGTAAGGATGGTATTGAGCCGTGATGGCGCCGTGGCTGCGTGCGAACGCGGGGTCCACAAGGTCCACGATTGCTTTTTGGCGAGATGGATCGCTCGGGGCATTGAGCACTACGGTGACCAATCGCTCGACGATTGCCGGCTGGAGCGTCAATGCATCGGAGAGTTTCTGCTTGACGAACCTCTCGCTTGACGTTGTTCGCAGATAGCCGCAGAGTTTGGTCAGGACGTAGGCAAACCGGGCCGCAACCGACCTGTCCGAATCGAACAGTGCCGTGAAACTGGTACGGGTGCGGTCAGTGGCGGGATCGGAACTGGAGAACAGAAACTCATTGCGGGGTTCCGGGGCGTAGTTCTTCGCCTGCTGGTCCAGGGAGTTGATAGCCTGTTGATAGTCGGCATCGGCCGACAGAGCAAGAAGCGCCGTTTTCTCTTCATCCAGCATCGCTCCAGCGAGCTCAATTTTGCCGGTCGCCGCGTCGTACCGAATCCGGGTTTTCCACGCGTCCGGAAACACCACGCCGTGAGCAAGACGAGCGGAAGCTGATGGCGCGATGAACGAGGGCAGAGTAAACGCTCTCGCCCGCTGCTCGAGGAAGGTGCGTGCGGCCGTTCTGGAATTCGAGTAGAGCGCATCCACTGCGCCCCGATAGAGTGTGAGATCACTCCCGACACTGGCCGCAGCGCTCTTGAGGGCCGCCTGCTCCCTGGTGCTCATGACGCCCTTGAAGCACAGGTTGCCTGCAACATAGGTAATCCTGTCGTCAAGGGAAGGGGGGAAGACCAGCCCAGCAGGAAACACCGCAAGCGCGGTTTGCGAAACCAGGGCGTTGCTGAGTGTCGCGACGAGCCGCTCGATGTGGGTGGCGTTCCAGTTCAGCTGCGCCAGTTTCTTGCGGGTCACGTCACCCTGCGGGTCCAGCGCTACGGACTGCTCGTCGTCGATCGCGCGCAGCCCTTCGCGAAGGTCACTCAGCGTCGCCGCAGCCGCGTCGTCGGCCGAAGCGAGCAACGTGCTGTCATTGGATTTGTGCTGGAGCAGGTACGTGAGCTCGCCTATGCTGAATCCCAGGGTGCGCATCGCGGCGATTCGTTCGACGAAACGGACTGTCGTCTCGGTGTCGGCAAACGGATTGACGCCGATGAGCTGTTTGGCCTGCAGCAATTCCGGGACGGAGAGCTTGAGACCCTGCGCCAGCAGGGCGTGGCGGTAGAGAGCGGACAGGTTGTCGAGGCTCAATACGTCGGGGACGACGGGCGCAGAGCCGGTCATCAACGCGGCGAAATCAGCTGCGCTGATGCGCAGCGCACCAAGAATAGTCGAGGCATGACCGCGCAGTGTCCCGCTGAGATTGACGGGATCCTCCGTAAAGCCCGGGTCCACCGGGCTCAGGACGGCCTGGTTGCGAAACAGCTGGCTGTAGACGGACGGCAGCGCGGCTGGTTGCTTGGTGCCGGCACCTGGGCTGTGGTAGGTGACCTTGTCTATGCTCGACCAAAACACGAGGAGCGAAGAAACCGGCAGATTGAGCGCAGCGCTCAATCTGCGGACGTGAGCGACCTGCCGTAGGAAAAGCGCCGTGAGATCGGTGGTGTTGAAGGCGCGAATAGCCCGATCGAGTTCGAAAACACTCCAGTCGAGCGCACGCCTGACGCGCGTAAAGCGTGGGATTTTCGAGAGTATCGCAGACGTGAGTCCGTTGATCTGCAGCTTCTTCAAATCGCAAGTTGCGGGATCGGTTGTGTCGAGCGAGACGATACTGAGCGTTCTGGTGGCACCGGAAACGGGATTGAGAAAGTACGATTCCAGAAGGTCCAGGAGATCCGCGTAGCGCAATCCGGACTGCCGCAGGAACACCGCTACTCGCCTGAGGACCGTGTCCCACGATCCTGTCAGGTTCGCGGCGTCGTTGCCCGGATCGCGGACCGATACCGCGGCATTGTCGAAGCCCCAGAACGTCCAGGGTTCATTGGCGCCGCTGCCGGTGGATGTGGCAGCGCCGGTGATGATCTGCTCATCCAGCGCAGAGAGCCTGAGGCGTTCGCTCACTATCGAACTGTCGGAGTACACGACGGCCGGGCTTGCGAAGGCTTCCATCAACTCATAGCGCTCGACTCCGAGTTGACGCAGATAGATACGCGCCTCTTCAACAGGCAGATTGAACGGCAAGGTCCATGGGTAGCCCGCGCGGGCCAGTTTCGCGTAGGCGGCGCCGTTGATGTGCTCTGCATTGGCGGTGAGCTCCTGTTCTGTCGCCGAGCTCTGCGGATACGGCGAGACATCGACGCCGGTGTTACCTTCGCCGATATTGATCACATAGCGCCACCCCGGATCGCGGATCGCCCAGGATCGACCAGGCACGTTGGCGACCAGTACGGCCTTCGCGGTCAGCCGCAGCACCTGCCTGATCGGAGCGGGGATGACGAGCGAATCGAAGCCGGCAGCGGGAAAGTTTCCCGGGATGGTTAGCTTCGTCCGTGCGACCGCGTTTTCCAGCACTTCATTGACGAGATCGACGTAGGGCAGCCTGGTATTCGTGTTGTCGCATGTGAACTCGAGGTTCGCCAGGTCGGGGCGGCGCCTGAGGAGGACGTCCAGCGGCTGGTTGAATCCCTCCTGTGCCGGGATTTGTTTCAGGAATAGCAACGTGTCCATCAGATACGCGGCCGCACCGTATAGCGACTGGCACTCCTCGCAGTTGCATAGATCCAATGGGCCGAATAGCGAGTTCCACGTCGCCATGTCGGCTTGCGACAGCGACGACGTGTCGACGACGGAAGCGCCTAGTCCCCGGAGCACGTGGGGCAGCGGCTTGTTGGCATGCGCGCCGAGCCTGTGAAAGAGGGCCAGCGTCTGTAACCCGATATCCTCTGCAGCGGCATAGGCAACTGCCGCGGATGCTTCACCGCCAAAAAACTGGCCGAAGCGCCTCCGGAACTCCTCTTGGCCAAGTAGCAGCACTGCGTATGAGGAATCCAACCCATCGGCAAGCAATGCTTCCTGCTGTTCAAGCTGCGGGGCGATTTTCGACAGGCGCTGCATTTTATTGAGCTGGTGTTGCAGTATGACGGGTTGCTTTACGCCCTTCAGTTTCTCTCCCGGATCCCGGCTCAGGTACGCATCGACCGTCTCACCTTCGAAGGTAAACATCGGGTTGTTCGAGAAAAACGTTACGAGGTCAGCCTTGGTCGATGCGAACGGCCCGCCTTCGGCGTCCCCGCGCGCGATCCGATCGGCGAGAACCGCTGTCGGAAACTTTCTCTGGACAGTTTGGGCAATCGTGCGCGCATACGTGTCGATGCTTTCTTCGCCCGACGGCACCCCGATGGGCTCGCTGGCCGAGTCCCTCGGCGCCTTCAGGATCGCCGCCCAGCCGGAAGCGTCCAGCCGTGCGTAGCCTTGCACGTCCGCTAGCGACGGATCATCCTTTCCCATCTCGTGGAGGGCCCTTATTAGTGGCAAATGCCCTCCTGTCAACTCATTCAGTGCGGCCACCCGTTTTAGCTGCACGACTTCATCTGCGGTCACGCTTTCGCTCCGTTCCAGCGCGTCCCAGAACTCCTGCATGCCACCCGACTTCTCCACTGCGCCGAGGCTGTCGTCCTGAGGCGTGCTCTGAAACGAGGGGGCGTGCAAAACGTACGCTTGCGCGACGGCCGAGTGCCTGCTCGAAGGAAGCGCGATACCCAAAAGATCCCCGAAGGAGGCGCGATCGCCCGAAGTAGAAGGCGCGACTGCTCGCCTGACTTTGAGCGCGCGAACATTGGACATGATCTCGTCCAGTTCCTTCCCGGAAAACTGTGGAATCACGTTGTCGCGAATCGCCGAGTCGAGGGCCAGGCGGAGGCGATCGGCACTTTCACTCAACAACTCCGAAAGCGATCGCGGAAGTCCCTGGCGCAACCAGCCATAGAGCGCTTCGATCGGCACCTGGGAAGCTGTTGTCGAAGCGGCGTGCGACACCATAGCTGCGCGCGTAATGCTCGATGTGTCAGGCCCGGATAAAGCCCGCGCCAAGTGCGCCGCCTGAATCAGACAGGCAACCTGTACAGCCGGCCGGCCGGTTTCTCCTTTGATGAACAATTCATCGTCTTCTGTAAGATCACCGATGGCCAAGTCCTGGTCGTCCGGCCCCTGAATATTGAGAAGCGGGGTAACGTCGCCCAGCAGCAATTCGAGCTCCGAAAGCTGAAGACCATTCCCGGGCACGGCGAAATCAAGTGTCAGGTCAGCAGGTGCGTTGAAGACAATATCGCTAGACCCCAGCAACGCATCGTCGGGATCGCGCACCTCAATATAGATGTCGGCAGAACGTTTCTCGGCCGACGCATATCTCTCTGGCACGTAAGCAATCCGGTAACGCCCGTCAGCCCCGCTCGTGTCCTCGCCGACCTTTTGCCTCCGACGCAAATCGCGGTCATATGCGTGCACGATTACACCGGCCAGCGGCTTATGGTTTGCGTCCGTGACCATGCCGTGAACCAGGAGCGCCACGGCTGGCAGAGTAATTGTCAGTTCGAGTTTTGCAGGGGCATTGTTCTTTTTCCTGCTGGTGAACAGCAACTCGCTCTGATCATTATAGACGCGCACGATGACATCGGCGCCGCCTCGCTCTTTTTCGCTCTGGCGAAAATCAGTGGCACTGTAGAGAATCCTATACGCACCCCTCGTATCTGTCGTCGCTTGGCCAAGCCTGTCTTCGCTGGACTCATCCATGTCGTAAGCAATGACGGTCAAGCCCGCTGCCGGCGTGGCATCTGCATTCGTCACGATTCCGAAGACAATATACGTCTCGCCTGCATCGGCTATCGTGCTCTTGCTAGACCTGCTTGTCGTTGCCTTGCTGCGTAAGGATGGCTTCTTGGATGCAGCGGTTTTTGTTTTCGATGGACGCTTCGGCGATGTAGCCATTGGTATTGTCTCCGTTACTTACATGGTTACTTGATTAAGCCACTGACACAGACAAACCATTCAGCCCAAACGACGCTAATGGATCTGCCATCAATTGGAGCGAGTCCGCAGAATCTTCATCATATTCAAACAGTGTTCCGCAGACGCTCGCGCGATTGATTTGGCGATAGACGACCTCTATGGACATAGACCGCAACGATTCACTCATGTGTGATTTTCAACTTGCTGCCACCAACTTAAACAATGGTTCCTGACACTATTTTCTCTTCCTGGACTCATCCTTGTCGTAAGCAATGACGGTCACACCCGCTGCCGGCGTGGCATCTGCATTCGTCACGGTACCGAAGACGAGATACGTCTCACCTGCATCGGCCGCCATGTCCTTGCGAGATGTGGCCCTGGTTGCCTTACCGCGTAAGGACGGCTTCTTGGATGCAGCAAGTTTGGTCTTCGATGAACGCTTCGGCAATTTAGCCATTGGTATCGTCTCCGTTACCTACATGGTTGCTCGGTTAATCGACTCACCGGGACGAGCCGCTTACCCGAAACAAACTATCGCAGGATTCCTGCAGGACCTCAGACTCTCCTCTTCCCGGTGCCTGCCCCCTCTTCCTTCTCTCTCTGGCAACATTTTGACCTGGAAATATTACAGATGCAGTGTGTGCGCCTTTTAATATTCATTACACAAACCACCCATCTTCCATTTTATTTCGCATTTGCGTAGTTCTTCTCTCAGCTGTTCCAGTTTTGCCGCTTTCGCTTTCTCCACTTCGGAAGGCCCATTGCACCACAACCCCAATATCGAGCAAAACAATCCTTCTTCTTTCTCAACCATAGAAGGGATTTTCTTTTGAGACGCAGAAGTCTGTGCACTACTCGCAGATTGATCTGCAGTAGCATCACCGCCCAATCCAACAAAGCCCGCGCTTACCTTGTTTAGAGCATTGGACAGATTTGAGCTACCGGCCACCGCCGTCTCCGTGTTAGCCTGGTGGACGTCGGAATACTCACTAACAGGGCTCGGCGGCGCTGCCGCTTTTTCCTCAGTATTCACTGCACCGACTGACTTCTTAGTGTATTCCGCCTTTTGCTTTGCTTTCGCTGCCGTTTCTCGCACTGCTGTCAGCGCGTCTTCAACATATGCAGGTTTTCCCTGAATCAGTTTCTCAACCTGCAGCATCTCATCCTTTGTCGCCTTAACGAATTTTCCACTCTTCACAAAAACCATCAGCTCATTCGACTCGATTACCTTGAAGGTCTGCAGGACTTCATTAGCATTACCGCGATTTACAACGTGGTACCCTGCCGCAGCCAGCTTTGTCTTTGGCGAAACGTGCAGCTTCGAGCTAAGCTCAATCAATTTCTCCTTGTCCAATACCGCGATTTCGAATGTGCCGCCCGCTTTTATATGGTCTAGCAACTTTCGTTGCCCCTTCCGAAGAGTCGTACTGGGGTTCAACTTTGATTCAATAACCTCCAGGCCATTAACTCCAAGCCCCAAACCATCAAGAACCGTCGTGACAGTCTCGTTGCCAATTTTCGCTTTGACATTCACTTGTTGAACAAGTGGAATCTTCTCACCAACCTTTCCCAATATGAATCTTTCCCATTCAAGCCCTTCCTTAGCTGCGGCAAAAGGGTCATCGCCAGCATTACCAGTGCTGTCCACATGAATATTGGGGCGACCGTGTACATAGGTGTAGAGATTCAACCCATCCATGACTCCCGTTGAATCGACCGAACTCCACCGTGCAAGCCATGACAGGTAGAATCTCGCGCGATGATAACTGAGCCCGCTCTCCTCATCCCTCTCCATCCCCGTATATCGATAGCGTTTCGCGGATGCTTCGCTGTCGTGCTTCATCGCTCGATAGGCGCTCGTGCCATAGGGATGATATTCCTCATAGGAAATGATCGCGGCCTGGTGGTCCAACTCCAAACATGCAGACCCGAGGTGATTGCTGTACTGATAGCGATACAGTGTTCCCGTTCTATAGTTGCGGCCATCGGCGTGCGTTCTGTTGGTCGCAATCACATCATCCACCAGCAACACTCGCTGCTCACCTTCAAACAGATGATGGGATTCGATCTCTTCGACCGGGGCGGTATTACTCCCATTGTAGCGACGATAGCGCTCATAGCCGCCGAGATAGATCCGTTCCCAATATCCGCCTAATCCATTCTGATTCACGATGCGTTTTCGCGTGCGTTGCTTGCCTGCGTCATACTGATAGTGCGCCACCCCGCCGCCGCCGAGATCGAGACTCCTGATCATATCTCGGTGATCCCATTGCAGCTGTTGGCCCGGTGCAACATTGGCCAGATTCAGCATATTGCCGTGGGTGTCGTAACGGTATTCGGTGCGCTGGTTAGGCGCGGCATGACCCCAATCAGGTGCGCCATACCAGGTGCGATGCAAGCGGTTGTTGTCCAGATGTGTGTCATAGCCGCGTGTCCAGCCAGCTGCAGTGTCGGTGGGGACGCGGTGCTGCATGGTAACAAAATTGCCGACCTGGTCGTACTCGTAGACTTGCTCGTAGCGTCGCAACGTCTGGTCGTTGATCGGGAATCCACTACCCATTACAGGCTCATCGCCATTGCGCGCTGCATCGCCGCCTTGAGCGGTCTCACGTCCTGTGGCCGATATGAGCCGATAGAGGGCGTCATACTCGTACAGGCTCTTGGGCTCCGCTATCCCATTGTCAAAGAACACCGGCTTATATGCCTGGTCTTCGACCTCGGTGATGTTGCCCACTGGGTCGTAGGTATAGAGCAATTGTTGGATGATATTCGGGTTCGTCAGATTGGAGCGCAATTGAGGGAAATCATCTGCGTTGGCAGGGCGAGAGGTGCGCAACTGACGTAACCGGAACGTGAGCGGGTCGTAATCGTATTGGGTAAGTGTGCCGTTGCCGAGTGTGAGTTGTTCCTTCTGGCCTTTGGCGTTGTAGGTAATGGACGTAATGGCGCGCGCGGCGTTGGTGGTGTCGGCCGAGTAGTTACTTGCACGCACCAGCAAGGCTTCGCTTTCCAGCAAGCCACGGCGGTTGTACCGGGGTTGGTAGATGGCCATGCGCGGTACGTTGAGCCGGTGCCAGTTGAAGTGCTTGGTCATGCGCCCCAGCGCGTCATATTCGGTGATCTGGTGAAACGTCTCGGCGTCGAGCAGGTTTTCCCGATTGCTGGCAGGCCAGCCCAGCAAGCCTGTTGTGCCATCGGCATCCGGCTTGATTAATCTGCGCGTAATGTGGGCAGGCTTACCGGAAAGATCGATGCGCTCCACGGTGGCGAGGCCGCTGGGGTCCCAGTGCTTGACGGCCTGGCCGATGAGATTTTTGCCTTGAGCGGCCCTGAGCGCCGCTTGGTCAATCACACCTTGGGCATTCTTGAAACTGCTCGTATCGAGGTACTCAAAGGCTTCAACCAATGCGGACGGGTTGCTATCCACCGTTAACCACTGTTTCACAGGCCGGTGCAGGGCGTCGTATTCGATACGGTAGGTGCGCTGTTGTTGCGGGGTACCCGCGCCCTTGTCATTGATGTCCCACGCCAGCATCGGCTTGCCCGCCGCGTCCATCAGCATCCAACGGTCGCCGGCGTCCATGCTGTGCTGGAACAATAGATTGCCGGCAATGTCGTAGCAGGGGACGCCATTGGCGGGCATGGCGTTACTCACATCATTGTTCGCCTTGGCCGGTGAGATGTACTGCATGACCAGATTGCCACGCGCATCGCGGATCCACAGAGGCTTGCCTTCGGCGTCGAGCTTGGTGAAGGTGGTGTAGGTTTCGTCAACGCCATTGGTGCGGTTGTGCGCGATGGCGATGACTTCGCGGCCCAGGCTGTCGAGGTGGGTCTCGGATGGCGTATCGGCGTGAGCTTTGACTAAATCCGCAGCGCGACTATTTTCCGGTGTATTAAATTCGGCAAACAGCGGATGGGCAGGATCGGTACGCCGCTTATACCAATCGCTATGATTTGGATTTATCGGTTTAGGATCAAATGCGGTGTCGTTTGCGTCGAAAGTCTTTACATGCCAGGGCGAGAACTCGACCCGACTGAACGTGCCATCGGGCATCTCAGTGCGCACGACGCGCCCGGCGGCGTCGTAGTAGATGATGGGGGTGACGCCATTGGCCGTCGGCAATTCGCAGCCGAAATCGGCGCTGAAGGCGGGTTCGTACTGCTTGACCGGCTTGCCCTTGTTGTTCAACACGGTGAGGCCGTTGATGATCCAGCGCAGAGGACCACCTTCCTGCTCGGGCTCAGCCTGCACCTTTTTCATCAGCACATTGCCGCCGCCGTCGGAACATTCCAACGAGACTTGAAGCGGATGTTCTCGTAACGGATCGAGCGCCACTTGGGTGACGTGACGTTCACGGACAATGCCGCAGGCGCCGGCAGGCCGGTCTGCCCACCCAGTAAAAATTCCGTTGTTGTCGCGGCCTTCACCGAAGTGATAGACAAAGCGCGTGGTTGCGGTGCCGAGCCACGTGCGCGCCTGTTGCTCCTGCGCGGCATCGTAATCCTGTTTGAGACAAAACCCGGCCACCGCTGTTTCCGGCGGATTGCTGTCGTCAAATGTCCAGCCGTCCAGATGGTCGCCTTCCCAATGTCCATTGACCTTCTTGCCCTTGATGGCTGCGGCGACCACCAGGCCGCGAATGTCAGACACGGCTTCGCTGTGGTTGCCATTGGCATCGACCATTTCGATGGGGGCGAGTACGCGGTAGTCGAAGCGCGGTCTTTCGGTGAGTGGGTTATTTGGGACCGGCTCCATTGCGATGCCGGTGGTATTGCCCATGGCGTCGGTGCTGGACTGAACGAATAGATCGCGTTTGTCGTACTTGAGCGTTGTCAGATTGCCGAAGGGATCGGTGTAACGCTCGGGCAAATAAAAATGCGCGGCGGCATCGCCTTCGAAGCCAGCTCTGCCAGATGCCATCCAGTATTGATCGGCCAGCGGCTCGGGGGTGATGTCGTGACCGGCAAACAAGGCATCGCCCTTGTAATAGCCGCTGATAGGGTACTCAACTGTGCCCCATCCCGGATTGCGCTTCTCGTCCAACGCAGTGATTGCGGCATTGATGCGTTCCGAACCCACATAAACACGGCTGATCAACTCTTTGGTAAGTGCGAGCTTGTAACTTTCATACGCCAGGCCAAGCGGGCCGTGCTCGCCGAATGGCCGGTGATTGATCAGGTCGTCGGCGAAGAACAGGCTGCGCGCACATTCGATCAGGCGCTTTTGTGGCGACGTGCCGTTCGCAATCTGGTGGTAGGAAATTTCCTGCACGCCGCTGCCTGGCAAATTCGCGTTCTTCAATTCGGCCAGCGTGAAATACTGGCCCGCAGGGTTGATACCCGTCACTTCCCATGACTGCGTCTGGCAAGGCATGCGCAGGCGTCGAACGTGCGTCGAGTCGATATCCCGTGTGTAGCGCGTGTAGTTTAGTGCGAGATGACGCTCGCGCTTCTGCACCTGATTGATGAGCGCCCGTTGTTCCGGGGTGAGCGTGGCATCGGCATGGCTGCCGATGCGCGGATAAACGGCCGCCGCCGCTTCGAGGATGTTGCCGTATTCGTCGATCGCGAGATTCAGCGTGTGGGCGATGCGTGGGTCGGGCGCAAGCGGGGCGTTGCCCTTCGGGATGGCGAGTTCGTAGTGATAGCTGATGGCCTCGCTCTCGGTCACCAGAAAAACCGCGTGGCGATTCACTGGCCCTCTGGGTTGCAGAATCTGAATGTGGCAATTGTGTGTGGCCGCTGAGTACAGCCGCACCGGCGTGTGCCTGGGAGGCTCCACCGTCAGGTCATCGACATCGAGTTCGTAGATTTCCTGGCGCAACACCATGCCTCTGCAGGCGCGCAGGGCTTCGCGCCATTCGTCGGCGCTCAAACTCGCCGGAAGCTCCGGCTCCGGCAGTGGATTTTCTCGGAAGGCATCGGGCTCATTCACTGGATCAGGCAGGCGGTCGGCATAGCGCTGCGGAAAATATTCGGTGGCGAATTGGGTGAGAATGTGTTGCCGGTCAATGGCCGCCCCGGTGTGATACCAGGTGATGGTTTTGACCGGAGGTTGATACAGCGTTTTGTCCTGGGTGATCCAGGGGCTGGCGGCATTGCCTTCGGCAAATTCGCCGTAATTCTCGATGTCGATCTGCTCGACTCGGCCAAAGCCGCGGAATTCGCGTTCCGCGCCGTCAAAGTAGCCGTGGTGGTAGCTGTAGGTTGAGCTGAAGCTTGTGCCGCGCCATTGGTCGCGAACGGTGACTTTGCTGACACATTGCACGGGGAACGGCAGGCGCGTCACCCAGGGCGTGCCCGCTTTGAGGTCTTGCAGATAAAAACGGGTGGAGGGCGTGTATTCGATTTCGGTGGTAGCGCCGAGGTTGTTCTCCACCCGGATCAGCAGGTGCGGCTTTTCGTGCTTGCGCTGCGCCTGCCTATCCTCAGGGCTGTTACGCACACCGGCCATGAGATCAATGTAGCGCACCGGGCGGCCCGCGTCGGCGGGCAGGTGCGAGTTCCACACCAGGCAGGCGGTGCCGTTGCCCAGCAGATCGGCGACTTGCACGGCGCCCAGGTTTTCGGTTGCGACCGGCAGCGCCACGGTGAAGCCATCGCTCAGGCTGTTGCCGGAGCGGTTGAAGTAGAGCTGCGCACCGCCTCGCCCCAGATAGATGATGTCGATGGGGCCGCTGCCGTCGATGTCGGTCAGGCGGATGCGGGCGGGGTCGAACTGGTCCGGATGATCGAAGCGCGGTGAATTGCCCAGAGTGATTTTTCGACCGAAGCGGCCATAGCCCTGGTTCGGCCAGTAGCAGACTTCGCCATTGCGAATGCGCACGAGATCGGTCAAGCCATCGCCACACATGTCGGCCAGGAAGATGGTTTGCGTGCCGTCGGCGAAGACGAGCCGCGGACCGGCGTCTTCATCCTGTGCCGTGCGCGTGCGCTCGCTGGCGGCAAAGCCGCGCTCTTCGAGCGAGGGATACCAGGTAAAGACTTCGCCTTCGGTAATCAAGGCATCGGCGTGGCCATCACCAGTCAAATCGACAAACCGCAGGTTGGGGTCTTGCCAGTCGATGTTGGGAAGACGGGCAAAAGGCACGTGCTGCTTCCAGCCGGTGTCACCATCGCGCTCATGAAAACCCGGCGTGGGGCCGCCAAAATCAACCACGTCGATTGCGCCATTGCCCGCCAGATCCATGAACTGGTGACGGCTGCCCGCAGCCAGCGCCATGGCGGGCTGCGGCACGACTGCGCGCAGGGGGCCGAATTCACCATCGCCCCGGTTGGGTTTGTAATACCAGCCACCCGCCTGCGTGGCGAGCACGCCGGAGAGGCCTTCGCCATCCAGATCGAGCCACTGGTAACCCGGGCCTTGTGTACCCACGGGAAGATTTTCGAGTTGATCCTGGGCGATGGTGTGAACTGTCGTATCGACGCGGGGCTCGCTGTATGTGAAGCTGACCGGCGGCCATTGGCGCGATTCGTAGTCGGTATCGGCGAGATCGCGTTTCTGGTAGGCGCGCTGGGTGACCGACTGGAGCGTGGTGTAGCCCGGTTTTTCCGGATTCTTCAGCGCGGGCTGTTGCGCGTAGCCAAAGTCGGTAGAGCGCACGAGGCAAGCCGCAGTGCCCAGTTCCTCGAAATGATGAAACATGAGCACGCGGCGGCATAAGCGATAGGTGCGTACTTCAAACCCGGCGCGATGCGTGGAGAACGGATCGGCACGCACGAACCAGGTGCGTGTTTCTACGTCCGCGTTGGTTGGGGTAGCGACCCCTCCGGGGGCCGAGTAGTCGAAAACCACTTCAAACATCCATCGTTGCCCGGGCACGTCGTTGGGTCCCGGCCATGTCGTGCCGGTTTCGGCCAGCTTGGGAAGATAAGGTTTGAGATTGCCGTAGCGAATGCGATCCAGGTAACGGTTGGCAGTCCGCTGCGCAACGGTGCGATTCGATTCCTCGACGCTGGTTGTGACTACGCCGGCCGCATCGTCCTGCTGGTAGTGGTAGGTGACGACATTGCCTTTGTCGTCATGCGTTTCACAGATCAGCCACTGGAAGATTCGCTGAGAGTCGTTCGGGTCGGTGATGCGACTCTCAGCCGTCTTGCCGTACCAGGTGGTGATGTTGTCCTTGGACAGGGTGCGCCAGAACATGTCGCTGGGTGCGCCCACCCGCACCCAGCGCTCAATCCGGGTGAACAAGCCTTCGATGCGCGGGCGGTAGGTGCGCACGCGATACTGCACGCCGTGGACTGGGATGGTTTGGGTCAGCGGTGAACCGTCGGCGCCCGACACCGGCACCAAATCTTCGGCACCCGCGAGGATGAACACGTCTGACTCTTGTTCATCCCGGTAAAGCGGCAGGCCTTTATCCGTCTTGCGCGTGATGGATGGAAGCGAGAGATTCCATCCAAGGCCAAACGGCCCGTTGCCCGCACCGGAATCGTAAGAGAGGGAGAGTTGCGGGCCGAAACCGCCGCGTCCCTGGCTGGTGGCGATGGGGACTGACATCGACCCGGTTCCGGTGACCGGGTTTGCGGCGAACTTCTCGCCCATACCGCGGATGGCCCCGCCGCCTTTGGGCAACGTGATCGCAGGCGGGCTGATCTGAAAGGATTTGTCTTGTGTGCTTTGAGTGCCGGTCTCGTTCCCTTTGGCTTCTGGCACTTCGCACCCCAGCTCAGTTTGATTCGGGAATCGGATGATGGCGGATTCAAGAGACTAGGTCAAGGCAGAAACAGCAGCTAAATCGCCTGACGATAATTTTGTAGCAAAGCGAGGGAGAGCAGATCAGTAAAATGCCAGGCTGGCATAGATCACGGTGGAGTTGCATTGATCGGTGATGGGAGATGGGAGATGCGGAGGTCACAAAAACGAGGCGTGGCAGCGGTCATCCTACCAAGACATT
This sequence comes from Nitrospira sp. ST-bin4, assembly GCA_002083565.1. Classification (GTDB taxonomy): domain Bacteria; phylum Nitrospirota; class Nitrospiria; order Nitrospirales; family Nitrospiraceae; genus Nitrospira_D. Next base: position 37,029 of record MSXM01000039.1, read on the forward strand.
CTGCTGACAGCCGGATCGGAGATTCGGCTAGCTCACCAGAGTTCCTCACGACCCCGTCAATGTGTTTCGTAATCGTTGCGCCTCTTCCCAGTACCGGCGATTGCTTGCTGAGGCTGTGGCGCTGAGCGGGCGCGAAAGTATGGCGTCGAGTTCCTTCCGCGCGGCGGCGGAATCCTTCCGTTTCATATAGGCTTTCGCCAGGTCAAGCCGCGCATGAACATAAGAGGGGTTGGCTGCCACCGCTCGACGGAGATGCGTCAGGGCGCCTTCTGCGTCACCGCCTAAGACCCAGGGTAGTTCCTCCAAGATCATCCCCTTCATATGCAGCGCTGCGGCATGGTTTGGGTGCAGCGCTAACGCCCGATCGACGTGCCGTTTCAACTCCTGCACCGTCAAGGCGGATGCCATCAGGCCGGTCAGCTGGGCGGAACTGCCTAGATTTGCCGCATAGAGATAATGCGCCTCTGCATTCCGTTCTTGAACCTCGATAGCCTCTCGCGCCGCCTTGGCGCCTTCTTCATAGGCCGCTCTACGTTTCGACTGGTCTCCAACAAGCGAATCGCCAAGGTCCAGGTAGAGATCCGCCAACCGCACCAGAAAATCGGGATCGGAAGCATGCTCGACCTTTTGGGCAAGCATCTGATTGAGCTGAGATTGAAGTGACGGTCCTACCTGCACGTCTCCCGTGGGATCCGCGCTGACCGCATGCCCCATGGCAACGAGAACAAACGCAACAACGACGTGGACCGTCACGCGTCGATACATGAGGTCTCAAAAAAATGCCATGCTGGCGTAAGTGACCGTGGAGTTGTATTGGTCGGTGATGCCGCGATCGTAACGGAGGACCTGCCCTTTTTCGGCTTGGATCAGCCGGAGCAAGGAGTAGATGGAGGAGAACCCGGAGATGCGGCGCTGATCCTGTTCTTTCTGAATATAGGCGGCAAAGTCATCGGGCTTGAGTTCTTCCACCGGTTTGAGCATCTCCAAATCGTATTGCATCGAACGGTGAAATGAGAAGTCGGTCGGCGGCGCTTTGTCGCCATACCGCATGCCGAGATGGGCCAGTTCCGCTCCGGCGACTACACAGTACGGCCTACCCCCCTCGCTCAGCACCGTTCGAAGGCCGGTGAGAAACTGATCGACAGCTTGTCGCACTGCTGCATCGAGGAGGCTGGATGCCGAGAAGGATGTCAGGATCGGCACGATCGTAAATGGCTTCTTGGCTCCGACGATCTGCTGGAGAAACGGCAATTGGAATTCAATCGCATGCTCGGCCTGATGGCAGATATCCTCTTCGAAGGATGCCGGAAGACTTTCTTTCAGTCGTGAAACAATCGACTGATCTGTGCGAACGAGGCCCAACGGCGTTTCGAAGTCCTTGTCCGTCAGGGCAAACAAATTATCCAACCCGGCGTAAGCTGTGCCGAACACGACGTACACATCGGGCTGCTCTGAATCTTGTAGTTCTTTATACGCCCAGGCATAAATCGGCCCAGCCTGCTTCAGATCGTAGGTCGGCGCAACCAGTCCCCTGATCGGCTTCCCCTGGTTTTCAGATGGCTTGAAGTCAGGGCCTTCTTCGGATGTAAAGAATCCGTCGATCTGCTTTTTCAGCTTCGCTCCGTCGGCTTCGTAACTGCGGCCGGCAAACGCAGCCTTCCTGAGCGGGGCTTGCCGATACTCATCCCGGAGGCGCAGCCTGGCACTGTCGGCTCTCTCCCCTTCCAGAAAGAGCTTCTGATCGAGATCCTCGACCAG
>MSXM01000039.1:38856-39313 GCA_002083565.1 Nitrospira sp. ST-bin4
AATGCTCGCCGTCGAAATGCTGGACAATGAAAAAGTAATTCAACGGCAGGACAAGCTTCTCCTTGCTCAATCCGCTCGGGTCCCAGAGAACGATAAACTGATCCTCTCCCTGCTTAATGGGAGAGAATTGGAGGTTTCTCAGGATGGGATACAGTTTTGGATCTTTGGCTGTGTCGGGCGTCATAGGATGTGCATTGTAAGTGAGGTGTAAACGGGGCTGCAACTAACCAAAAGACTTAGGTCGAGCGAAACAATTGGTTTCCCTGGCCTTGCCTCAACCGTGACCTTCTTCAGGCGGAGATTTTTGCGGACGCCGGCTCAGCGCAACGAGCGCCCCGATGGTCAGGATCGCCAGCCAGAGCGTCGGATTCCCGTATGACGCATCGGAGAATTCGATCAGGTCGGTCAAGCGGCCAATCAAAAGCGACATACGCGCCATCACGGTATAGCCGAAGGC
>MSXM01000039.1:39364-48075 GCA_002083565.1 Nitrospira sp. ST-bin4
GGCCCGCTGTGCTCGATCGAGAAGAAGAAGTAGAACAGCACTGAGATCACGCCGATCAAAATGATGATCACGTTGATGCTGCTCGACGGGTTAAGGAGATTCATCGAGAAGGTCACACCATCCCCGCCGGCCAACGACAGCAGGGGCCTGACGGTATCCTCAATCTGCCTCAAGATAAACGATGAAATCGTGCGTGGAATCGCGAGTCCCGATCCGACCCCCACGATAAAGGCAAAGGCGTAGCGGGACAGCCAGGCAGCTTTCGGCACATAGCGTGTCAGCATGAGCAGGCCGATGGCGACAGGAATCAACAGGGCATACTCACCTTGTTCGACAATTGGCTTGACGATCAAGTGTACGATCACCGTGTCGTAGGCCTTCACGATCGTGTAACCGACCGACACACCCACATAGAGATGTTCCGCCAGCTTGAATAACGGGTTATCTTTGTACAGGAACGTAAAGATACACAGGGTCAAGCCTGTCGCCACCCACGCTCCGAGTACCGTCACATCCATCTGCTGCCTTGCTCCTTAGCTCGCCTGGCTCTGCTGCCGCGCTGTTCGTCGCATGCTGAAGTAAAAGAGGTTACAGATGATCACCAACACAATGATTGCCACATGCGTCACCGACTGCGCATCCATGCCGGCTACAGCCTTGCCCTTCTGCTCGATCAAGCTTTCGTATTCCGCCGCGCCGCGCAGACCGCCGATAAGGCCGTTGATCTGCCCGCTTCTCAATAGAGGATAGAGCCCCGGCGCCATTACTCCCGTGCAGCCGCCTCCCATCTCAAACTTGTACTTGTCCTTACCGAACACATACCAGGCTTCAACTCCCGGATTACCTGCGCCCAGGCTGACCAGGTAGGTCACATCCTTCAAACTCTGCACGCCGTCCAGGACCGGAAGCCCCTTCGTCGGCTTGCCGCCGTAATCGCTGGGAAAAGTCTTGTAGAGATTCTGGCCCAGATTGATGATGACGGCCGTGTTGCCGGGGCTCCAGCCAAGAAAGACATAATCTTTGCCGTTTTCCTTCCCCATCTCTTTCGCCACTTGTGTCACGATTTGATCGGCTAAGCCGGTGCCCGTGACCCATAGCGTCATCGTCACCACACGAAGATTCTTCCGGAAGGCGTGCCGAAGCAGCGCGATCGCCTGCGGATGCAATTCCGGCTTCGAAGCCGGGTCGAAATCGAACGACAGGAAAAACACGGACCGCTCCGGCAACGATTCGATATGGTTGTAGACGCCGCGCACCTCGGACGAAATCTTGATCGGAAGACCCACCGGATAGAGCAAGGGCAACAGCGTGCACAGACCGATCACCAGGAAGATGATCCGCCGGTCGATCTTGAGCATTCTTTCGGAAAAGGTCATGACCACAACATCACGTCAGGGGTGAGGCGTGAGGGGTAAGGCGACATGCTATGTGCACGTCTCGTCCTCCTCTCGCCACTCACCACTTGCCACTCACCATGCACACTATTCCTTGCCGCCTCCCAGATACGATCGTTCGACGCCGAAGATGATCTTGAACGATAAGGCCACCGCGCCGAGACTGACCCCGATCAGGATGGCGCGGCGCACAGAGGCATTCAGCACATTCAGAATCCATTGCGAGACATCGCCGCTCAGAGGAATCAAATATTCACCCAGCGGGACCCGACCCATCATGACGATCACCGCCGCGATCAGCAGCACCGCAGCTTCACGGCTCCTGGCCCGGAACGACCGATAGGCGGCGGAGGCAATGAAGAAGGCCAGGATCGCAAACATGGTGCCCTGCAGCGGCACCAGCATGTAGGAATAGACCCAGCCGAACGCAGTGGCTGCCCCCTCGATGCTTTCCTTCCCGTTGGCCCAAAGTCCGACCGCAATCGTCCCCAGCATCCCGGCATAAAGCACGAGGCTATAGCCCCACCCCTCTTCCTTCCTTCTGATCTTGGCCGCATGCTGATGGAATAAACTCGTCACCCCCAAGACCAGCGCAAAGCCGCCCACGATCTGCAGCCATTTCGTGGCGGAGGTCAGCAGTTGCTCTGAGGCCGGATGCGGCACGTAATACTGCCCGGCGAAGAGCAACCCCGTGATCATCGTAATCAGCAATGGTAATTGCCGGCGCAGGAAAATCATTTCACATCCTTGAAGAAGTCCAGAAACAGAGACGGCCATTGCGCGCCCGTGACGACGCCGATAGTCGCCAGCACCGTGCCGATGACGATGGCACTCAAGATGATCGCTTTGCCGATATCCTGCCCGCGGAGGGTGCCGATCTGAACCGGCTCTTTGGACAGATAGGCGCTGGCGGCGTACAGCTCTTCGCCGATCAACGTGTAGTCGCACGTGGTGACGAAAAACGGAAGCTGGTGATCCGAATCCGTCCCCGCGATCTGAATGGCGCCGGTACTCGCACCGGTTTCGGTCAGTAGCAGCGATTCGGCGAAGTAGGAACCCATAAAGAAATTTGCCGCCGGCTTCTTGCGAAGCATGATCCCGTCAACTGCTGCCGTATAGCTGAATTGATCGGAAGTGATAAAAAAGTTCGAGTCTTCTTTGAAGAGATCCGGCTTACCTGCCTCCAAATACGCCTGCTTTGTGATTTCCTGGCAGACGGCCATCGTGATCGGATCTCGATGGGGCACCATCAGCTCAGTCTCATAGGCTGCAGTGCGCTTTGCGACCCGGCCGAGGATCACTGCCGCTGCAATCGTCGAGGGGTCACTCATATCGTGTGCACCGGTCAAGTACAGAATCGGCTTACCCAGCTCGGTCGAACGACCGATGGCCTCATCAACGGCATCGAGACCGGGAATACGCCGTAGAAAGATCTCATGCCGCCTGGCGTAACTGATGGCATAGAACACGATTCCACCGAACGACAGGGCAAGGATCAGGTTATTGAGCTGGTTCCAATTGAACCAATTGGGAGCAGAAGTGGCCTGAACCAAAGAACTGAAGACCCGATCTTCCCCTTTGAGCAGCGCCACTGCGACCGTATAGGCCGTGCCGTCCTTGATCTCGGCATCTTTCCCGTTCCGGATCACATATTGATGCCAGGTCTTCTCTGCCTCTCTCGTCCACCAGGTCGTTTTGACGTCGTTCACGAATCGAGTATCGGCTGAAAACTCCGCAATCACTTTCAGCGACGCAGGATCAATGACGCCTCCCTCACCGAACAAGATTTGATAGCGTACATCGGGACTATCCAGACCGCCGGGCGCCCAGATAACGGTGAGACTCGCGCCGCCATCATTCGGCGTATCGATCACACGCACTCCAGCCGGAGCAGGCAACGTCGATTGGGCCAATGCTGGCACACAAAGCCAGACAGACATGAGTGCAGACAGCAGAGTGCACACAAACAGCATCTCTCTGCTTCCCCGTCTCACATTTGAAACTTCTCGTCTCACGTCTTCTTCAGTCCCTTCACACCTTGCCCCTTACCCCTTGCGCCTTACACCTCACGTCCCCTCTATCACTTCAATATTGGTCCGTGGAATCACCGCGACCTGCCCATCGGGAAACCGTACCTCCAGCACTCGCACTTCGCTCTCAGTCGGAATCTTCGTGAGATCCGGCGGCAAGGCCGATACTTCGCCGATCTTGCCGAACAACGGGTCACGAATGATGCGGACCGGATCGCCTAAACGAATTCCCGCTCGCTGTGGCTGCGTAATGGAACCAGTCTGTGTCCCCGTCCGGGGAATGATTATCTCAGGGCGAATGACACCGGCTCTGATCTGCGTGGCGCCTGAGATCGACGCCTTGGCACCGGCGTGGGCGGAGAGGAGCGCAAAGGTCTTGTGCGCCATCGGGATCGTGCCGAACCCCTCGGTGAGGATCAGTGTAAACCCGACCTGTTCGGCTCCTGTGATTGCAACGCCCAAGTCATAGCCCAAGAGCGCCCGCAGATCCTTGTCATGGATGCCGCCGACCACAAGGCCCGCCACGCCGACTTCTTTCGCCTTCACCATCGTATCGGCAGGCAGGAATGATCCGCCCACCACAATCTTCCCCTTCATGTCCGGCCTCACATGAGCCGGGGTCAGGGCCTCATCGGGAGCAGCCACCGCCATGACCAACTCGCCGTAGGTCTCTCCACCGATGCCGAAGATCCCTTGAACCATGCTGCACGCACATTCGATGGTCACACCCTGTTGAGGATGAATCTCCGTGACCGTTCCGTCCACATAACCCAGCAGTTCGAGGACCCGCGGCGGTTCCCGCAGCAGGACTTGCCCCGTCACTGTCGAAACCGATTCGACCGTACCGGTGATGGGGGAGCGAATTTCAGTTTTGAGCCATTTAAACAGCGGCTTGTTCTCCGCAAGAATGTCGTCCTTCTGAACGGCATCGCCGCCCTTTTTGATCAAATATTCTGTGATCTCATTGGGAGCCACGCCTAACTGATTTGCAAGATTGAGCGGGTAGACCTTGCCCGGCAACTCAGCGCGGGCCACCGGCTGATTTGATCGGACGCGGTCGCCGACCTTGACCAGCACCGTGCCGGGAAGCGGCAAAATCCGCCGCCTACGAATGACCGTGGCGTCAGTAACAGTGAGGCCTGGTGTATAGGAATGAGCCATAGTAAAGAGCTGATGGCTAATGGCCGATGGCCGATAGCCAGAGTCCGGAAATTATGAGTTTGAGATTCTGCGATCCGATCTCTTTCATGCTATACGCCATACGCTACCTGCTATCAGCTCGCCGTCGGATACAACCCGACGGCGCTGAACCATTTCGTGAGCACCGCAACGCGCGCCTGTTGATCGGTCGGAAATTGCAACGGACGGCCCCGGCCATCGAGCATCAGGCCGACCACGCCCCCCTGCACCTCACGTGTGACCGCAACCCCGGCGCCTGCGCCGAGGTTCACCGACTTGGCCGGCCGCATGGTCACGGTTGCCTTTTTCCCAGGCTCAAGTGGATAGAGCCGGAGGTCGCCGAATGTCAGCTGATCCGTCACTGTCTTCCCGTCCTGAAATCCGATTTCATAGTCGGCACATCGCTCTCCATCTTTTCCCTGCCCGATCGGCGCAACACAGGTGCCGAGATAGACCATGCAGTCACGGACAAACACATCCGTCGCGGCCTTTTCATCGATTGTCGACAAGACGCCAAGATGCGGCATCATGAAAATGCTGTCGACGGAGAGCCTGGTAAACCCCAACGGCTCGTAGGCATCCACCATCATCACCATGGATTGAATCCGTCGCGGAGCGTGAGAAAGAATGCCGCCGCTGCCGACGATCAGATCCAGCTTCAGCATGTCGATCAGCGTCTTCCCGGACGTCTGCTGCTCGAAGACATCGGAAATCGTCCGCTCCTGCTGCACGCCTTTCAAGCCGGTCGCCAGCGACTTGTGGTGAATCAGTGCCAGCCGCAACGCCTCGCGCGAGATAGCATGCTCGATTTGCAGCTCATCGAGCGTCTGCGGAATGGTGGTCGGACGGATCATCTTGTTCTTGATCCGGTTGCGCAGCGTCTGTTCATCGATCGTAAAAGGCACCCACCGCATGATGTTGGCCAACCCTGCTTCGGCCAGCACATTGGAAATACTGTAGGACATGCCCAGATTGGCGCTGACCGTCCGATTGAACACCCCTTCGAATACGGAAAACACGTCGGTCGTCGCGCCGCCGATATCCACGCCGATCAGATTCAAGTGCTCGCGCTTGGCAATCGTTTCCATAATCACGCCGACGGCTGCCGGAGTCGGCATGATCGGCGCACCCGCCATCTCGATCAATTTCCTGTAGCCTGGCGCCTGTTGCATCACGTGCTCAAGAAACAGATCGTGGATCTTGTTACGGGCGGGCGAGAGATTCTCCCGCTCCAGTACCGGACGAATGTTGTCCGTCACCACCAGGGCGGACTTCTCGCCCAGAATTTTATTGACCTGTCCCTGCGCCTCCTTGTTGCCGGCATAGATCAGCGGGAGCTTATAGGTCGCCCCGAACCGCGGCCGGGGCTCTGCCGCTGCAATATACTCGGCCATTTCCACCACATGAGTCACCGCTCCGCCGTCGGTGCCGCCGGACATCAAAATCATATCCGGCCGCATCGTTCTGATGCGCTCGATCTTCTCGTGCGGAAGACGCCCGTCGTTGGAAGCCAGCACATCGATCACGATGGCCCCGGCGCCCAGCGCCGCACGCTGCGCGCTCTCGCCCGTCATATTCTGCACCACACCGGTCACCATCATCTGCAAGCCGCCGCCTGCGCTGCTGGTAGAGATGTAGATATCGACGCCGGTCTTGGCATCCCGGCAAGGCGTGATGATCTTATCGCCGTCGAGAATCTTGCGCCCGGACAGTTCTTCGATTTCGGCAATGGCATTCAGCACGCCACGCGTCACATCTTCGAACGGCGCTTCGACCGTCGTCGGCGCTTCACCGCGATAGGTCTGGCGGTACTCGTCTCCGACTTTTTCGATGAGAATGGCTTTGGTCGTTGTGCTGCCGCAGTCGGTGGCAACGATGACGTTCAACGGACGATCAATCTTGGGCGGGCTGGACGCGGCAGATGTCATTGAGCCGACGCCCTGACGATTGAGGACTTCGCCTCAATAACAGCGATCAGCCGGGGAATGGAATCACGGCGTTCGAGCAACCGGGCCACCTGCTCGACTTCCTTGACGTTGAAGGCGCACTCGATGATCGGGGTGAAAAAATGCAGCGCCTGGCTTCCCAGAAAATTCATCGGCCCCATCGATTCCAGGAACACCGTCGCCGGTGCCGCCATGCCACGTTTCACAATGACATCAGCGACACGCTCCATAAGTTCGACATCGTCAACGGAGAGGGGCTGAGATTCAGGTCGAACAGCAAAGGCATGACGGAAACCGGCCTGCAATTGAGCCAGCTTTTCAACAATGCGAACCTTGGATGGTAATGGCATAAGTGCCTGTCAGACAAGGGAAACTATCAGCGTGTCGCATTATATGAAGGGGTCTGAAGAGAGTCAATTCAATGTGGTTCCTCCACGCACTTCTTGCAAGGCTGTCGCTCTTATGCGAGCATGACAACACTGGAGCGTGGAGAAAGCACATGACCTGGCGCGATCATATCGTGGTAGACCCTACCATCTGTCACGGCAAACCTTGTATCAAAGGGACCAGAGTGCTGGTGTCGGTCGTTTTGGATAACATTGCAGCGGGAGAAACTCCCGACCAGATCGCAACCACCTATCGCCTCGCAAAGCAGGACGTTCAAGCTGCGGTGCAGTATGCGGCTGAACTGGCACGTGAACGGATTGTCCCCTTAGAGACCGGTGCGGCTTAGTACAATTCACAATTGACGAGAATCTCCCGCCTGAATCTGCTGCCCTCCTCCGCAATAACGGGCACAATGCCTTGACCGTCTGGGATCAAGGACTGCAAGGCCACTCCGACACGCGAATCATTTCAGTCTGCCAAGACGAACAACGAACACTCATTACCCTGGATCTCGACTTCGCAGATATTCGGGCATACCCACCGGACCACTATGCAGGGATCATTGTCATGCGCCTCAGCAGTCAAAGTCGAAGCCATGTCTTACGGATCGTGCAAAACCTATTGCCAGTCCTTGCGAAGGAACCGCTCAAAGGTCGGCTCTGGATTGTGGATGATGCCGCAGTGCGGATTCACGGCGAAGGAAAAGAACTATTGACAGAGGTTAGCCCATGACACTCATTACCCGAGAGATCGTTGCCGAGAAGCTTGCCGCACACCTGCAACATAAATTGGCACTGGACAACCTGGTCACCTGGACTGAATCGGCATTACTAGATGGCGAATTCGACCCAGCGCATCTCTCGACCATTCGAGACGTCGTGGCCAGAATCGGCGTCGCCGACGTACGGGCATTCGGCCTCGCGTGGGAAGACTGCGAACAACTCCTCGCCCAGCTCGGCTATTCCGCACAAGTCAGCATCGTCGCCCGGTAGTTTTTCCGCTAGCTCTTTTCGCAGCCATAGCGGAACCATACTTGCCGATCAGCACGCCGATACGGCGCTATCCAGAACATTGACAAAGGATTGAACACGCGCAAAAATCATCCGCCAGTTTTCGGTTCACGTGGGTGTACTATGCAGTCAACATGTTTAATAGTTAGCCTTCACCAGGAGAGCCATTCACATGGAGATTGAACTTAGTGGTGATGAGGCGCTTGTGCTATTCGATTTTCTCGCGAGATTTCGAGAAACGGATCGACTTGAATTTGAGCACGTCGCGGAGTTCATCGCTCTTAACAAGATTTCCGCAACTTTGGAGGAATCGCTAGTCGAGCCGTTTGATCCCGGGTACAAGATATTGCTTCAAGTTGCTCGCGAGCGGGTTGCAATCGGCTGGGATACTCCCGATGACTATCCTGGTCCGAAGGCCGTTCGTGAAGGCTAACCCCTTTGTCGAAAGCGACGCTGTACATGTCCCATACGAACACGTTACTTTCCTTGTCCAGAATAAAACCTGCATCTATCCTCTTGTTACAGTCTCGCACCGGGCCTTCCAAGCTTGCACGACTTCCCTCTCAGAAGGGAGGCCTGGTTGAATCCAGACCTGCACGCATGGATTCTCTGCTCTTCTCTTCTCTCCTCTCCAAAGGAAGAATGGGGAGCGGCCAGGTTGTTGTTCACTGTGCGCATCCGCAAACTTCTTCCTCCCTCTCTCTCCGAGGGCAGTGCGGCTTGGTCCTCACCTGCGCGCAACTTTCTCACCCGCCCGACCCCGGC
>MSXM01000040.1:0-460 GCA_002083565.1 Nitrospira sp. ST-bin4
CGGAACCCATCAGGAAGCACCCCCGAAGCGCGAATCGTCCTCTGCTCCACCGGACAATACAGCGCATCCGCGCTGTTCGGAAAGTAACGGATGGTGTCGGTACGGGCTCCGCGCGCCCGAACGAGATCGACAAAGGCGCGGGACTGCACCAGTACCAAATCACAACTCTTGTAAATGAACCCCACGAGGGATGCGACCAAGCCAAGCACCCATTTCGATTGCACAGCTCCCGTCGCCGATAAGCTCTCCGGCCAGAGATCCTGCACCCAAAACAGGATCGGCGCGCGCTTGAGCCGTTTCAGAACCAGCGCCGGCAGCCCAACCGTGACCGGCGAGGGCTCATACACAAGAATCACGTCGAACGGACCCCGTACCAGAAAAGGAGCAAGCAGGCTCGCCGACAACGCGAACGATAGATAATTCACCGCCAGACGGAACCCGCTCCCGTTACCGCGAGGAA
>MSXM01000040.1:507-15318 GCA_002083565.1 Nitrospira sp. ST-bin4
GAATACCCCTCAAAAAACCGGCCGGTAGGATAGTTTGGCTTTCCCGTCAGAATCGTCACGCGATGCCCGATTTTGGCAAGACCCTGAGCGAGGCCGTTGATTCGGAAAGTTTCCGGCCAAAAATACTGGGTGACAATGAGAACGTGCATACATCCGTTAAACGGCAAGCAGACGTTGCACAAACTTCTCGGTTGAGAGAACAGGAAGAGGCTCCTCCGCTATGCGCAGAAACCGTTTGACGGCTCGAGCGATCGATCTTGGAGACTTGGGATCGAAGACCTCTTCGGGATCAACGAGGTCGCGGACATAATCCAGTTCGGCGGCAATGATCGACAAACCGGCCTGCCGTGCCTCGATCAAAGGAAGGCCGAATGATTCCATGACCGACGGATAAAGCAGCGCGTGCGCCTGGCTGTAGAGAATCCGCATCTCAGACGGCGTGGCAGCCGTCATGTTGGAGATGTTTAATTTATAGTCACGCTTGTCCTTCTCAATCAGACGGACAAGGTCGGGATAGGCGGATTCCGAGATCGTCAGACAGAGCGAGGGATAGAGCCCATCCGCAGCAAGTATTTTCCATGCATCGAGCAAATTCGCATGATTCTTATGGGGCTCACCACTAGCCACGTAGAGAAAATCATAAGTCGTAGCGCGAGCTGGATCCCCATGAGGCTTCCGCCTTTGGTACCCAGAAAGCTCAGGGAATAATGCCGTCACTTCAACAGCCGACCCCAGGACCGATGTCGCAAGCTGTTGCATTGAACTGGTCTGCACGATGAAAGAGTCGGCATGGGTACGGCAATGCCGCAACCACAGGCGCTCAGCCCTCAAACGCCACTTAACCATCGACGGAAAGCCATCCAATGGGGACCGATCCGTGAGATACCGGTTCTGCAGAAACACCGTGGCATGCCCTTTGATCCCGAACAAGGGCGGGAGATTGCCGAAACACAAGACCCGGTCGGCATCCCGCACCAGCTTTCGCAGTACCCACTCTCCAAGGAGACGGCCCATTAGAGTCGGCTTAACCCGGATGATTGTTACAGCCCGGCTCAGATCCTCCGGCACCTCCAACCGCTGATCAACCAAGGCCACTGTTGTGCACTGTTTTAGTGCCGCATCCAATAACGGTAGCAGGAGAGTTTTTCCGCCCCCTTGATGAACATTCGGTGCATGGATAATGAGCCTCATAGCCAGCCTCGACTGCAGCCAAGCGCTTCAACACTCCATGCCTTCATCGCTAAACGGGGGCACGGAACGTCAGACGGCGGTAACAATTCGCCGCCACTCTCGTCCATTCTTGACCGAACATGCGGGATAAGAATCGCCGCACGTAGGCCTTCACGAGAGCCCAGCGCCAGAGCGGCGACACCGTCATGACACCGTTCAAATCTCTTGCGCGTTTGATTTCCTGAAGCGCCTCGACCGCCGACCGCCCGTCGCTGCTCATCCCGCCGAACTGCATCGCTGCGATCGTACAGTTGTCGATAAACAGGGGGTCGCGGGATTTCAATTCGCGCAGCAACAACTCGTAATCCCCGGCGATTCGAAACTCTTCGTTGAAACAGCCGTGTTCCTGAAACAGCGACCGGTGATGAAAGACCCCTTGATGCGGCAAGGTCATAAGTTCAAAAAACCTTCGCCGATTCCATGGCGAGCCGAATGTCTCTATCACTGAACCATCCTGCCGGACGAGATCAACCCGACCATAGGCCACTCGCGCAAGCGTTGACCGGCCCTTCAGATGCAGCGCGACCCGGGCGAGAGCCTGCTCGTCGACGAAATAGTCATCGGCCCCGAGAAAATACACCCATTCCCCCTGGGCGACCTTCAGCGCCTTGTTCCAGGCATTATAGATTCCCCGATCAGGTTCAGTGACCCAATAGGCAATCTTCTCGCTGTTTTGCTTCAAAATCTCGACGGTGCCGTCCTTGGAGGCGCCATCGATGACAATCAATTCTTTACGTCGAATGGTTTGGCCCGACACACTCTTGATGCAACGTTCCAGCGTCGCCACGGCGTTAAATGTCGCGACGACCACGGAAATCAGCGGGTCGCCATCGACATCATTGGTCTGCATCGTCGCGTCGGGCCCTGAAGACACGTACCTCCGGTGTTCCATTTCAATCAACGGCATGCTCACACTGAAAATTCGGCGCCATGAACCATGTGCGTCTTCGTTACCTTACGGACATCTTCATACAGCGCCATATACCGGTCGCCCATTACGGTCAGGCTATACTCGGACACTGCCTTTCCACGAGCCGCCTGCCGCAAATCAGCCGGATGCGGATGCTCCACCAACCACCTTATCCCTTCGGCCAACTCAGCCGAACTGAACGGTTTCGCCAACCAGCCGGTCTTCCGGTGCTCGATCATATCGGGCAATCCATTAACGGCAAAGGCCGCGCATGGCGTCCCGCAGGCCAGCGCCTCGGCTACCGTGTTTGGCAGATTGTCTTCACGGGATGGACACACAAATACATCCGCCGCGGAATATGCTGCCGCCAAGATCGCATCATCCGTTACACTGCCCAACTGACGCACCGTGACATACGGCGCCTCGTCGATGACGACATCCCCGTCACCAAAAACCAACAGGGTGCACGGCCACTCCAAGTCGCGCAATGCTTCGCGCAGCAAATCCCATCCCTTTCTCGGATCTGTCATGGACTGTGCGCCGAACAGCACAACAGGCTTATCGGACGGTACACCGAGCCGCGCGCGTGCAATTTGGCGGTCTAGCGGCTTAAAAGTCTCGGTGTCCAGTCCGTTGGGGATAACTTCGATACGCCGTCCAGCGAACAAACTGCTTTGCTTGGCCATCTCCGCCTGCCAACGGCTGGGCGTCACCACTGTAATGTCGAGCCCTTGAAACACCTTGGTTTTCCTGCGCATTAGCATTCGCGAATAATCGTCCTCATGTCGGCTGCCAAGTTGCGGACAATGACCACATAGCTTTTTGAAGCCTTCGCAGTCCTGCGTGTAATGGCACCCACCGGTGAAAGCCCATGCGTCATGCAGTGTCCACACAATCGGACAAGTCAGTTTGGCAAGCTCCTCCACTCCTAACAAGCCGGCGACAACCCAATGCAAATGGACGATGTTCGATCTGAAACGGGTCAAACGGATTCGCAGTGGATTTGACCAAATGTCCGGGGAAAATATTGCTTGCTGCCGCTGAGGATAAAAATACAGTGGGATGCGGTCCAGGCGAGCTAATGCCCGAACCCCGAAACCCAGCACGGACGTGCGCAAGCGCCCGCTGACGTCAGGATCGCAACCCTCTTTTGTCAGCGTAAGGTAATGGACGTCCACGGAACGGCCGCGGATTTCCGAAAAGATCCGATAGGCCGCGCGAGCGGCTCCCCCACTCTTTTCGAAAGTATTAACAAACAGCACGTCCATCTTGCCTCTTGGAGAACCCAAGCCGTTCGCCTGGTTCATGTCAGAACTATTGTCCGATCAAAAACAGACGATCGAAGGTCGTGTGTTGGTTCTGCTTCCAAAATTACGATGCTCTCACGAAGGTCGCGTTGCTGCCTTCAATAGCGACGCAACGCATTCCCGAATGAACCAGGAGCGCAATGTGGCGACTGATTCGCTCAGGAGCCTGAGCGTCCAGCGGAGTGTGTGCTTCATCAAATTCAATGAGCAGTAATCGCGGCAAAGTGCCCGACCTCACCATGTCCTCGATGACGCCATACTCCGCCCCTTCGATATCGATTTTTAGCATATCGATGGAGCTATCCCCCTCCTGGCGTATGATACTGGAGAGGCGCAGACAGGGTGCGGTAAAGTATTGGTCGGTCTTTTGCAAATTGATGACCGAGCAGGACACGTGAGCCGGGTTTTGAGGCAGAAAGAATTTCATCTCGGTGTCTTTGTCGGCCAATCCGACCGGAAGAAACTGCAGCCTATCAAGATGCGCGGCACTGATGGCGTAATAATCGACTCCGCCGTTGTTGACGGGAAACCGTACCCCTGACTGGACAGCTTGCTCCAGATCCTTGAAGTGCTGAACAGCCCTCGGTGTCGGATCGATAATCCGCACACGACAGCCGAAACGCTCGACCAACTCACATTCAAAACTGATGTCTTCTCCCGCGCCCGCGCAATAACAGAGGCTGTCCGCCGTGAGGCCGTGATCCTTCGGAAGAATCCACCCGCCATATACCGTTCCAAGTCGCAACAACTCCTCGGACGGAAGTAGTCCGGCTCGATTCACACATGCCAGCAACGGCGAGAGACGCCCTTCCTGGCCTCGGGCCAGATTGCGCAACTTACCAACGGCTTTTTGGAGTAGCTGCTTGACGATCATTTTATGTGAAAGATCCTCCCGGCTACCCCGTTAACCGACGCAGAATGCGTGAGACAAGCGAACGCTTGGGAGGCGTAAAGGCATCGAAAAATCCGCGGACGATCCGCTCATCGAACGCATCAGCCGGGCAAAACAAGGACGGGTTCCACTCTGAATCTAACGCCATATGTTCGCGTCGAGGATCAACCCCGCTATGCGTCCCTGAATTATCGAACCCGACATTCATAATCAGAGACTTAACCGGATAGACACAAAACATTTCATTGGCATAGTGTGCGTAACAGAATCGGATAGCCCATGAGTCAATTTTCCCTTTACGCTGCATCGTGAGCAATTGCGTCATTTCAGGACCACCTCGATTGAACAATTCCTGCGCATGCCGATCCCGCATGAACGCCTCATAATAGTCCATACTCCAATCAACCCGCTTCCAACGGTCAAGCCATGTTGCCCATCCGGTTGAACAGCAGCGGAAGGAGGAATACGTATCCCATGCGTAGTCATCTGGGATCGACATGGTCTGTTCAGGAAAATTGTAGGCAGCGATTGAAAAGGCCTTTGGATCGCTCTCGTAGTGCCGGAGCGCCGCATTCATATATTCAAGAAAATGAGGTGCCGTCACCAAATCGTCCTCCAGCACGATGCTGCGTCCATATTGATTCATCACCGACGTCACACCATCGATGATGGAATTCGCCAGCCCCCAGTTCTTGTCGCGCTCGACGATGCTGACCGAGCGGAACCCCGCGATCGTCCGAATGTAATCACGCACCTCACGTACCGAATTGGCAGCCTCCGGCCTTTTCGGCGCATCGGAGAAGATGAATAAATCACTCTCAGTGGCCAGCCCGTTCTTCAGTAGGGCCTCGACCGTTCGACGGGTGTGCACAGGCCGGTTATAGACAAACAGCGTGATCGGTGCGTTCAACTTTTGAATTCCTTTGATAGGAACGGCAGGGTACTAACCGGTCGCCCCGCTACCGCTGAATCAAGAATTCCCCTTTGAGGACCTTTTCTCCTACTATGTCGTGGGGGGGGGGGGGCATGCACCTTCCGATCCCTAAACTGGATGATCTCCGAAAAGCACAGCGGCTGTAAGGGATAGGGACGACTCAACATATTGATCGGAGCGGTGAATGTGGTTTGTCAAAGGCTGTTCAAGCCATGCAATCAGATCGTTAACGTCGCCCCGCGTCCATGAAAACCTCCCACAAGCAATATCGGTTTCGTAGATGGCCTTAGCCTCCTCTCCGAACAGCAAGGTGGGCACACCAAACGACTCCGCCTCGTAGCAGCAAGAGCTATATCCGGTAATATGATGAGTCACTTCCAGGAACTCGTCATACAGATTTCGCTTCTGGTCGGCAATCGTGAATCGAGAAGGATCGACCGGGGCCAACCGTTTCTGACAATATCCCAACCCTTCTTTGAAATTCGGATGATTGCGAAACCGGATCCGCCAATCCGCAAACCGCTTATTCTGCAAGAACTTTACGATGAAGTCAGGAATCGGCTCCTGGCTTTTCCCCTGTGGGCCCTGCAATGTAAAAAGAATTGTCTTCTCCGATACAGAGCCGGCAACGGACGGGTTGATAAAGGTGCGATACCAGTCGATCCAGGGAAATCCGCCAACGAATGGTCTATGTATGATGCGATTGGGAGATGCGCGCAGGATATCTTGGCAGCTAGGACGCCCCCAGCACCAAAATCGATCGGGCATCATTTTGTACCCGTCTTCCGGTATTCTCGTCCACCAGGAATACATGCCCTGGTATTTCCCCTGCTTCCCATGCTGAACATCGATCACCTCGACGCCCACTTCCTTCGCGGCAGCAGTAAGACCCATCATATCGGGAAAATACCAGCATGCCAGGTACAGTCGTTTCAACTGCGGCATCGAGGCGAAGAGCGTTTGGCCGGTGCGGTACCATCTTTCAAAATCCCTTAATACGATGTGGAACCGTGCTAACAGACTTTCCTCACACAACCCCACCTGGTTCGCGGCATCCCGTACCCACAGACCGACCGAGTGTTCAATCTTGGTTGAATGTCCCACCGATCTCGGCCGAAGGGGAAAGCCAGGAAGTAGGAGTCGACGATCCTCGGGTAGAGATCCGATGTACATCTTCGCAACCAGGTAACGATTCCGAGCAATAAAAAACAACGGATCAATGATTCGGTCGAAGTAGAGGTTCGACTCACCCATGTATTGTAGATATCCCGGCCTGGACACAAACAGCCGCGTCTCATCCAACAGCTTTCTCTGGTCCCGGGGAAATATCTCCGTAACGTTGTTATACAAGACGGCTGCAGCAATCCTGGCCCTGGAAACAAGCCACCGGTCACGAGTCGGCCTGCTTTGTTCATTTGCCGGACTGGCACGCAACAACTCTACCCATAACACATGCCGCAGCAAGGGCCAAAGTTGGATGGCACCGACACGATGTTCATTGATATCACTTTTTTGCTCAAGCCGGACCAATAGCTCGCATGTTTCCGCGGTGCTTCGCGATGTCCGAAGCGAATCAGGTGATGTAAGATCTGGCATGATTGTCCTGTTCAGGACATCGCGCACGGCGCAGGACGCTCACGGGTTACGAAGCGTCAAAGAACAAGGGGAACTACCCGAACATGATGTGCAATCAATCCAGACCCATCTGTGGACGTGCAATTGCCATCTTGATCCAATTTACTTGTAGTCGATGCAATGTCCGAAGGAGCACACTGATCGACGATTAACCCCGATTCAAGCCGATTCAAGCACATATAGCTTCTTGAATGAATCCATGACCAAGTCAACACAGGACCGAGTGACGTGACGACCATCGCTCGTATAGTTTGCCCGAGGGTCATTCCTGACAAGTTCGTAGCTCGGCATATAGGAAACATGGTCGTACTTCTCCGTCAGCCTAAGGGCCGCGGCATGCAGGATCGATTTCGAATACTGAGTGGCGACATATGGCCCAAGATGACTCCGAAATGACATACTGAGAGGTATCGGAGACACCGAGAGGATTATCTTCAGTTTCGGATTGTTACTTTTGCAGGTCTGTATGGAGAATTCTAAACACTCGATCACTTCCTCATAATTCAAACTGTGAAACTCGTGGACATCGGCATTAAAAATTTGGGGGTACGGTATTGCATAGTACGCATAGCCGTCCCGCTTGTTGCGCCATAACTCAGTCAATCCCAAAGTCCAAACGGCTACGTCCGCTTCTTTCATCGCCGATTGACTTCTCTTAAAATGCTCCCTGAGAGAAGACCTGGCCTCGTCCTCACTGGCCCCAAGAAGTCTTGGACCGCTGTGATCCGCCGATTTAAGGTATGGGAAGTAATACTTCGAGTCTAACATCCACATAGGCTCACTCGGACCCCAGTTGGCGCTATCGAACGAATATTGCACGATCTGAGCAAGGCTTTTCGGCGAATAAATCACTCCCCATTCGTCCTTCAGACAATTGAAGTTGTGAGTCACCAGCCATTTGGAAAGCTCTTGTGCGAAACAACTGCCCAGTGTCACTATTTTCGTAGAGCGTGTAATGAATGGTTCTGTTTGGTAATCCCCTATCACTCTCTCAGTAGGGTACGGAAACACCCGCAGGTACTCTCCCTTTATAGCGAGATCCCGCATCGGTTCCGGTATGCGTGTCAAGACAGGAGATACCCGTTTGCGCGTCGTCGCCTGACTGACTCTATTGACGACCTTTTGGAGCAATTGTGTGGCTTTCATATCCCCTCCTCATTGATCCATACAAGCGCCACATGAAGCAATCACGAAGCAAACTACGCCCAACGAATGAAGAATTCACTATAGGACGATTCAGCCTCATGCGCTAAGACTAAGACCCCCAGTTTAGCCATTGTA
Organism: Nitrospira sp. ST-bin4; assembly: GCA_002083565.1. Classification (GTDB taxonomy): domain Bacteria; phylum Nitrospirota; class Nitrospiria; order Nitrospirales; family Nitrospiraceae; genus Nitrospira_D. The sequence goes on from MSXM01000040.1 coordinate 8,697, forward strand.
ACGATTGGTATGCTTTCCATCGAAATATAGGAATCGCCGGATTGCTTGGCTCGAGTTGGCGAGCCAAATTTCTGCTGACACGACGCAGTCAACTATATTGTCGCTACACCTTGCCCTCGATGGCTAACCTTAGTACTTATTATCTTACCCAATCGTATAGCCGGTGATTCGATAAGCACAAAGGCTAGCCACGAGCATGCGGCAGTCGCAATCGTGGCCAGCACGAACCGCACAAACCCGGGTTCGATATACGCATTGACAATTTGAAACACCTGAAAATGAAGCAAGTACCACCCAAACCCCACGATTCCCATGAAACGCAGGACAGGGTTATTAAAGACCACTAGCAGGTATCGATTACCCTGCACAACGCTGACAATGCTCAGAGCAAAGACAGCCCCATATAAAAGTGACCCCCACCTCAAGCCATAAAAAGGCTGATGGAACCAGAGGAATGATTTCGAGACGCATATCACAGTAATGCCCATCAATATCGCCAACAGAACAGCCATAACGCCTTCGGGCAACTTGCGGTTTATGAACGCCGCAATGGCGCCGCAAATCAAAACATCTAAGAACTGTCCTTGGTGTTGTATGTCCACAAGTTTCGGTGGCGGCAATTTTCCTTGAAGTGCAAACAGGAACCATGAAAAATACACTACACAGCCTAACATTAACCATCCACTACCGAACTTCACACCAACCCATACAATCAAGGGCAAGACCAAATAAAAACTAAACTCTGCTGCGACAGTCCAAAAGACGCCGTCACCCTTGAGGAAAAGGATGTGCTTGAACAATCCTGCCCCCCCATCCTCCACATACAAATAACGAGGAGAGTAGTAACCGTTTAATTGGATGGCAAAAACCATCAATAGAACCACGAAGTAAAGGGGTGCTATCCGAAAAAATCGACGGATGTAAAATTCTTTCGCACTCTGTCCCGAGAGCAAATTTCTGGCAAGCAAGTATCCGCTTAAAACAAAGAACAAATAGACACCGATGTGCCCGATGCCGTGAAAATTCAACCACGATACATTCGATATTTCCCTCCCTGAAGCGTGGCTCAAGAACACGATTAAGACTGCTAGCCCACGAACTCCATCCAGGGATTCAAGACGCTGCTGTGAATTCATAAGGGGGAGGGGTGGAGAGAAAGAGGATCAATAGTCGGATTAGTCAGCCACGGATGTAACCAGACTTCACCAGGGTTTCGGCGATCGTGAAATCAATCTCGTTATCGATATCCAGCGATATATCCCGATCCATCAGATATGGCCGCGCGCCTTGATACAGAGTTCGCAATTCCTGCTGCGCCAGATCCTCGGCCTTTCGGACATACAGCGCGCCGTTCGGGTGGTACGCCACGCGTTGATCCTGGCTGCGTGTGTTGCCCGTCACCATAGCTCCATCCGGAAAGACCGGCTGCCAACCACCCTGATCATCGACAAAAAATGCGAAGGAAATTGGAAACCCATAGCTGGTCGCCGAGAAGACCGGTTGGCCCTGTTGCTCGAACAACGCGATGGCCTCATCGATGTGCCTGTGGGATCGAAACGGAACCGTGGGCAATGTCAGGACAAAACAGTCTCCCCGGCCTGGAAACAGCTTTTGATGATTCGATTTCAAATAGTCAAAAATCTTGACGCTGTCCCCGGCTTCGCTCGCCGATCGACAATCCCGGACGAGCTTGTCCGACTTCACGTAGCCACGGGCAAGCTCCCAATATTCGTCGGAGTCGGTTGAGAATATAACGCGGTCGATTCGCTCTGAGCGTACGCATGCCTCAAGAGTCCAGACGACCAACGGCTTACCCGCGAGCACCTTCACATTTTTTCCCGGCAGCCGCTTCGACCCGGATCGGGCCGGAACAAATGCGATGTAGCTCATGATCCGATCAACTCCTTCAGCGGCCCGGCAATTTCGAGATAGACCTGGCGTACATCCTCATATTCGCCATCACTGAGCGCTTTCATCGGCATACGGTCACGCCGATGCATGAAGCCGGCCGCCTGCAGCAGCGCTTTATTAACTCGGTGCCACCCATACTTGGACGCGCACTTCTCAAAAAACGGCGCTTCAAGTTTCTCCAGAATAAAACGGATCGTCTTCTCGTCTCCTCCTTCATAGGCTTTCCAAAATGCCTCTCCGATGCGGGCATCCAGCATGGAGATGCCGTTCAGGTACGCCTTCGCACCGTAGGGTTTGTATTGCATGAAGGACGACTTACGCCCGGCGATGATGACTCGAATTCTCGGCTCCAGCTTCAACGCGGCGCAGGTGGTGACGAAATCTTTGGCGTCCTCCTTCAGAGCCACGATCTCGGGCACCGACGGCAAGGCTTCAAACAGGCTCAGCGGCCAGTGGATCTGCTTTCCATCGTAGCCCGACAGAAACGGCATTTCATGGACTAGAATAGGCATACGCGACGACCGCCCGACTTCCGCAAAGTGATCGATGATCTGGTCGTCGGTGAAATATTTTTCCCTGACAATCAGGGAAATCAGATCCGCCCCGCTGTCCCGCGCATGCCGTGCAAATTCGATCGACTCTTTTGTCGAACAATGGATCGGATCGCCCACAATCACAACATGGTTCGCATCCAGCTTTTTCACCGTACGAATGCAAAACTCGTTTAGCCGGCGGATTTCCTCGTGCGTAAGCTGGGAATAGCGCGAGTTATATGCCATGACATAAAATTTTCTCGCCCCGGTCCGACTCATGTGCGTCAGATACTTCTCCAGTGAGGCATAGTCGATTTCTTCGTGATCGTCGAACGGAGTGAAGACGGTGTATACACAGCCTTCCAAGCGCGCCTTGAGCTGATCAAACATTATGTATCCCCTTTTCCCAGCGATGAAGATCTGCCTCGATCATTCCTTCCGCGATGCGTTCTATGGACCGAGACCCGCTCCAACCGGTGTGTTCTCGTAGCCGTGCCGCACTGCCGGTGAGTGGTGGCGTATCAAACGGGCGAAAGTAGCGTGGAGACACCTGCGCGAGCCGGAGCCCGCTTGCGCGGTCATAGCAAATTTCCTCCGCGCCGTTGTTCTCAAAGACCGGCAGAAATCCCGCGGCGCTGGCGGCAACGCCCAGGAACTCACGAATCGACGTCACTCGTCCTGTCGCGAACACATAATCGCCAGGAGTCTCCAGTCTCATCACGGCGTGCATGGCTTCCACGTAATCCTCCGCGGAGCCCCAGTCCCGCGCAGCGCTGAACTGCCCGAGTTCCATGGGTGCTCCACGATTCTTGCGCAGTCGCGTCAGGTTGTAGGTGATCTTGCGGGTCACAAAACTTCGCGCCCGCAATGGCCCTTCATGGTTAAACATGACCCCGATACTCGTGAAGAGGCCGTATGTGTCCCGGAACAGGCGGACCAAATGCTGCGCTGTCAGCTTCGAGATGCCGTACGGGTTCGACGGACGACACTCGCTTCCTTCATCAAGCGGTCCATCCGTCTTGTTTCGGCCGAACACCTCCGAACTCGAAGCAAAGAACAATCTGGCATCCGACGCCGCCGCCCGCATCGCCTCCAGCACATTGAGCGTCCCGATGGCATTCACATCGATGGTGACTTTGGGATGTTCGAAAGAATCGGCGACAAAACTCTCCCCGGCGAAATGGTAGATGTGGGTGGGACAGATGTTCCGAAACGCTTCTATCAGTTGATACGGTTCGCCAATATCGATGTTGATCAACCGGATCTTATCGGTAATGCTCATCTCGTCGAGCCGCCATGTTTTACCCGTAACCCCGCGCCGGAACCCACCGTAGACGACCCACCCCCGCTGCAGCAGGAGATGAGCCATATGCGCCCCGTCCTGACCCGTGACGCCCAATATCAAAGCGGTCTTAGTGGCTGGCATCAAACAATTCCCAAAGCCGCACCAGTGACTTGGCGAAGCCGGCGCCACCATCGAGATGCCCTTGCCAGACTTCTACGACTTTGTCCTCGTCAAACCGAAGCGCTTCACGCAATGAGGCCATGTTCTTCGGGTCGCCGTCGCCGAACAGCATCCCCTCACCATCAATACCCATCGCATCGGCGATGTGAAGATGTCGGATATAAGGACGAAGACGCCTGAGGACTTCCGTGGCGACAAAATCCGATGTGCTCTCACCCATGCAAAGATGACAAATGTCCATACAGATCGGAAGCTCATATTGTTCGATGAACTCGACATCCTGACGACCGTTCATCGCATTCAGGCGAACGGATCCTCCGAAGTACCATGCAATGGGCGGGAGCCACTGCGGCAAGACCGCTACACCTTGCCTTCGATAATTCCACAGCAGTTGCGCGTGCGTCTCAAAAAATTCCTTGCGACCCCCATGCACGACGGAAAAGCTCCCGACGACAGGCACAGCGGCCCCGGTTCTGTCCTGAAGCGCCGCCGCGAATGCAACGGTGCGGTTCAGAATATCCTGACTCGCCGTGCGCTGGGTGACATCCTCTGAGAACGGGTCCATTAGTTGGGTCGAGCTCACATAGTCCGGAAGGTGGATACTATACCTTGCGGTACTATCGTACTGCTTCACATCGATTGCGGACAGCACTTCGCCGAACGACAAATGAAACTCGTAGCGCCCGATGGGAAATTTCTTCTGCATGCCGCGCTGGTCATGCAAGCGAACCGGCAAGGACACACGCTTTGACTGAGCAAAGAGAATGACTTCGTCGCTAAGATCCTGGGATATTTCAAATACCGATCTATTAATGACCTCCCCTTTCCGCACTGGACGAACAGCCGAACGCCCGAGATACTGAGCCATTTCGTGGCGACCGATTCCCGTGCGCGGTGCGCGAGCAATACACTGTTCCGCAACGATCGCTTCGCCTACCTCGAAATCCTTCGTCGCATAAAATGACCGGCCGAGATTCTGTAGGTTGAGCATCTCCCCTTGATTGGGATACCGCGGTCCATCACCGGCTAAGATCAGCTCAAGGTTCTCCGAAAATTCAGTTAGGCGCTGGAATTCGTCCGGCGTGGAACTTGTCGAATGATCCAACCCTTGCGCGTTCTTGTCGAACGTGATATGCCGCTCAATGACAGTCGCGCCCAGTTGCATAGCGAGCAGGCACACCTCCCAGCTCTCATCGTGACTTGAATACCCGATCTCGCGCTTCCAGCGCCGGGCGAGATGCTTCAGATATCCCAGCTTCGCATTGACTGGAACCACTGGATAGTTTGATACGCAATGCATCGGTATCCAGTTGTCGCCCGGCAGTTTACTGAATACCTCCTCGATCTCCAATTCCTTGTGGCACCCTGTCGAAAGCATAACCGGCTTGCCCTCCTGCAACATGCGATGGATCAACGGCATATTGCAGAGCTCCGCGGAAGGGACCTTGTAAAAGTCGAAATCTGCAAGATCCGTCCGGAAATCATCCATGTCCGCGGCATCAAAAAAACTGATGCCCGCTTGAATTCCCAATTCCTTCGCGTGATGCACAAGTTTCACAATGACTGCCGGCGAGAGATAGTTTTTCGTGATCTCTTTGCGGAGAATTTCGTCTCCGATCTGGTCGGCGCCTGCACTATAGGCGTTTTCAAGATTCCTATACTGGAACTTGACCCCGGTCACCTGCGCGGCCGCGGCTGCGGCTATGAGTTCGCGCGCAATCTCGGCGGAGCCTCCGTGATTGATTCCAATCTCGGCAATTATTTGAATTGTGTTCATACGAATGACTTGGCCTTCTCCTCCTGGCCTGCCCGATGACTTCCGCACAGATTCGTACCGCTTCCGATCAAGCAACTTCACTCCCCGCGCCTGAGGGGACGGCATGCAGCCGGAGACGTCACGCCTGGGGTTGATGAGCCGACACGCGCTTTGGATTCAGCACAACGGCGGGTTTCCCTTCCGCCACGACCATGCCTTGATCCAGCCGATACAGACGGTCGCAGTGTTCGACAGTACTGACCCTATGGGCCACGATGATAATCGTCTTCGACCCTCGGAGCGCATAGACTGCCTGCATGACCCCCCGTTCGATGTCCGTATCGAGCGAACTCGTGGCCTCATCCAACACCAGGACGGCTGGGTCATGATAAAGTGCCCTGGCAATTCCGATGCGCTGACGCTGGCCTCCAGAGAGACGCACACCACGCTCACCGACAATGGTTTCGATTCCATCGGGGAGAGTGCTGATGAACTCTTCAAGTTGAGCTGCGCGAATGGCCCGCCCTACCGCAGCATTGTCAATCAATTTCTCAGGCAATCCAAATGCTACGTTACGCCGAAGCGTATCGTCTGTCAGAAAGATCGTTTGCGGCACATAACCGATCTGATGTTGCCAGTTTCGCATGTCGCTCTGGATGTTCCCGCCATCCACCAAGATTTCACCTTTTTCCGGAGCGAGAAGACCCAAGATAAGGTCCACGAGCGTGCTTTTTCCTGCTCCGCTCGCGCCGATAAATCCCACCGACTCGCCGCGTTGAACCGTCAACGAGATGTCTCGGATGACCGGTGTTGTGGTTCCAGGATACGAAAAGGAAACTTCTTTCAATTCCAATGCTCCAAGAAAAGGCTTGACGGTCCTTGATGTGCCGCCTGGGACAGCAGGCATGCCATGCCCCAGTTCTGAATGCAACGTATCAATGACTGCCTTGGTGTATC
>MSXM01000040.1:15355-66191 GCA_002083565.1 Nitrospira sp. ST-bin4
CGGAAGGCAACAGCGGCGAACAAACCTAATGTGGGCAAAACGGCTTCGACCGCACGGTGCTGGACCAACATGCTTATCACCAAGATGGCGAGTCCACCGACCGCCAGCAGCTCCAACCCCAGCCTAGGGAGTCGCTGTAATGTGAACATCCGCTCATTCACCTTTGCACCTTGGAAGTTGTGCATTCTAAACTGCTCCATGCACTCCTCTTCTCTCCCCAGCAGTTTGATTTCTTTGGCACCACCCAATCCTTGCTGCACATGTTGAATCCGTAACCCCTCGTGATACAGTCGCCTTTCGCCCCATCGTACAATGCGCCCTCTCGTAAGACGATGAACCCCCCATGCTGCAATGCCCAGTGTACCCGCCACAACCATTACACCCAGTGGTTCAACAAACAAAAGTAAGCCGCATAAGCCAAGCAACACTAGTGATTCCGTAATCAACAAAATTCCCGGCAACACTGCTCTACCAGTAAAGACACTGACCTCAGTAGTCACATTGCGTATCAAACTTGCCGAATTTCGCCGAAGATGAAAAGTGTATGGCTGGGACAGATACATCGTGAACAGACGTTGTGACAACTGAGCCTGTAAATCGTAGGTAAACCGCGTCTCCCTCCAAGCAAGGAAAGCAAGAAAGGCAGCCTTAATAACATATACCCCCACCAAGACGAGCATTCCACCAATGAGCATGTCCTCTCGACCGGGATTTCCCAACTCCTGAATAAGTGGCTCAACCTTCGGGTACTCCTTGGTCAGATCTGGTTGAGTGAGAAGTACGACGAGCGGAAGAACGAGACCTACACTAAGCGTCTCCAATATTACCCCGAGACACATGAGTCCAAACAAAAACGTCGCACTCCGTCTTTCAGAGGGCGACAACAAATCAAGAAGTTTCTGCGCGGTGGAGAGATTCGCTCCTGGATTCTGATTCAATGGCGCCACGTGAATCGACCAAGTAAGCTATAAGAAATTCGGCTTGATGCTGTCGACATCTCGCACCGGCCCAACATACAAACTCCGTTCGCTGCTTTCAGCCCATCCACTTGGATGACCATTTCTCCATTGATCGCTATCATGCCCACTCATTCGCCCCCGGCAATCCAGCCAGTTCGGCAGTTGCCTGTGCCTGATACCAGTCGTATGTCTGTTGCAGCCCCTGCCGAAAGGACGTGTGCGGATGCCAGCCGAGTTGGAGCATTTTTGAGCTGTCCATGATCTTTCTTGGCGTCCCGTCCGGTTTGGTCCGATCCCACTGGATGGCCCCTCGATAACCGACGACTTCGGCAACAAGCGCCGCCAACTCGGCGATCGGAATGTCCTTCCCCGCTCCGACGTTCACGATGTCTTCCCCGGAATACCGGTCCATCAGTACCAGGCAGGCTTCGGCGCAATCGTCCACATGCAAGAACTCTCGGCGGGGGCTCCCGGTTCCCCATAACACCGGCGCGTGGCCCGTCTGCTTGGCTTCGTGAAACCGTCTGATCAGGGCAGGCAACACATGGGCGCTCCGCAAATCGAAGTTGTCGTTCTGGCCATACAGATTGGTCGGCATGGCGGCAATGAAATCGCAGCCATACTGGCGGCGATAGGCCTGGCACATTTTGATACCGGCAATTTTGGCTACGGCGTACCATTCGTTCGTTTTTTCCAACGGCCCTGTGAGCAAATACTCCTCACGAATGGGCTGCGGACAGTCTCGCGGGTAAATACAAGACGATCCCAGCAGCAGCAGCTTTTTGACCCCGTGGAGATAGGCGTGATGGATGAGGTTCGTTTGGATCGCCAGATTGTCGTACAGAAACTCAGCGGGCAGCGTACTGTTGGCCAGGATGCCTCCCACCTTGGCCGCCGCAACGATGACATACTCCGGCTTTGTTTCTGCGAAGAACTGCTCGACGGCGCGCCCGTCCCGCAATTCCAGTTCCTTGCTGGTCCGATAGAGGAGATTCGTGTGTCCTCGTGCTTCCAGTAAGCGAAGCAAGGCCGAGCCTACCATTCCGCGATGACCGGCTATATACGTGCGTGCCGCTTTCTCCATGGTCTCGACCTATTTCGGCCTCGAATAGTTGTTCGTTCCTTCCAGTCGCTCACGTTCCGTTTCCAGATCCGCCTCCACCATCATCCTGGCCAGCTCCTGAAACCGCACCTTCGGTTCCCACTGCAAGAGCTTCTTTGCCTTGCTCGCATCGCCGATAAGCAGATCCACCTCTGTGGGGCGATAGTACTTCGGATCGATTTTCACGTATTGCAGCCAGTCCAGTCCGAGATGGCTGAATGCCACATCCAAGAACTCCCTGACCGTATGAGTCTCTCCCGTCGCAATCACATAATCATCCGGCTCGGGTTGCTGCAGCATCAGCCACATGGCTTCCACATAGTCACCCGCGTAGCCCCAGTCACGTTTCGCATCCAGATTGCCCAGATACAGGTCGTGTTGCAAGCCGAGCTTGATGCGGGCCGCGGCCTTCGTGATCTTCCTGGTCACGAATGTCTCTCCGCGTCTGGGTGATTCATGGTTGAACAGGATGCCGCTGCAGGCAAACAGGTTATACGCCTCCCGATAGTTCACGGTAATCCAATGGGCGTACAGTTTCGCCGCGCCATAGGGACTTCTCGGATAAAATGGCGTCGTTTCTCGCTGAGGAATTTCCTGAACTTTGCCGAACATTTCGCTCGAGGAGGCCTGATAGAACTTCGGCTTTTGCCCTGACTCTCGGATAGCTTCAAGCAGGCGAATGGTCCCGACCCCGGTCACCTCCGCCGTATATTCAGGAATTTCAAAGCTCACACGCACATGGCTCTGAGCCCCCAGATTATAGATCTCGTCGGGCTGTATCGTCCGGAGAATGGTATTGAGAGAACTGGCATCGTTCAAGTCTCCATAGACCAGCCGCAAACGGACATCAGGCAGATGCGGATCTTGATAGAGCGTGTCGATCCGGGCCGTGTTGAATGAGCTAGAGCGCCGGATAATGCCGTGGACTTCATAGCCCTTTCTAAGAAGAAACTCGGCCAGGTATGACCCATCCTGGCCTGTTATACCTGTGATTAGTGCTTTTTTTGCCACAACCGCTCCCCTCTCACGCCTTTTCTTGACTCTGAACCAATATCAAATTCCGCAATCAATATAACGACACAACCGCCTCGACGACCTCCGTCTGCTGCGCCAGGGTCAATTCGGGATAGATGGGAATGGCGAGGGTTTCATTGGCGGCTCGTTCCGATTCCGGGAAGTCTCCCGCTTTGTGACCCAGGTACTTGAGGCACTCTTGCAGATGGAACTGAACCGGATCTTTTGCATGCTCCATCAACCCGCGAGAGGCAGCATTCGTTCCATCAATACCGGGGGGGGAATTACGTGCACGTTCTCAGCCAAGGGGTACTCCGCCTCAACCGGAGCGACGACATAGGCTGCTTCGGGTTTCACGTCGTCGAGCGCATGCCAGAATCCCTTAGTCGGCTTAGGCGCCGTACTGAGTTTCATCTCGAAAGCCAACCGGCGACTGCCTCTCTCCGCCACGATATCCACCTCAGCCCCGGCCGCCGTCCGATAAAACGACAGCTGCCACGCCGGACCTAACACCCGAGCGAGTTGCTCCAGTACCCAGCCTTCCCATGAAGCCCCGGCGACCGGATGACCATACAACTCGCCCACGCTTCGAATACCAAGCAAACAATGGAGCAACCCGCAGTCTTGGATATACACTTTGGGCGACTTGATCAAACGCTTACCGAGATTTGCCGTTAACGGAAGCAGACGACGCACCATGTAGGTGGACTCCAGGATTTCCAGATAATGTTGCATGGTAGGCGCCGACACCCCGAACGATGACGCAAGACGGGACGCATTCCACAGTTGGCCATGGCTATGAGCCAGCATCTGCCAGAATCGTCGAAGATGAAGTCCGGGGACACGAATACCGAGCGTCGGAAGATCCCGTTCCAAGTGCGTTTGGATAAACGCTTCGCGCCATTCAAAAGAGTCCGCATCGCTGCTTGCCAGCCAACTTAGCGGATAGCCTCCTCGCTCCCAGAAACGGATCAGCCCCTCGCCTTGCGGTCGTATTTCCATCAGATCGAATGGGCCCAGTTCGTGAAAACTGACCCGACCGGCCAAGGACTCGGATGCCTGTCGCAATACTGTCGGTGAGGCCGATCCCAACAAGAGAAATCTTCCCGGATGCCTGTCTTGATCGATAAGCACCCGCAATACTGCAAACACTTCCGGCAAACGCTGCACCTCGTCCAAGACGACGAGGCTGTCTGCCAGCCGTGCCAAGAAGAGTTCCGCATCGGCCAGTTTGGCAAGGTCGGCAGGCCGTTCGAGATCGAGATGGATGGCGCGCGGAAACTCTGCGGCAATAGCCTTGGCTAACGTGGTTTTTCCAACTTGCCTTGGTCCGACCACAGCCACAGCAGGAAACCGCTGTAAGGACCCTATAATTGAGGATTGCGCACGGCGTTGAATCATCCACGCATATTAAAAGTCTGTGCTTTAATTTACAAGCATATTTATGGACATTACTGCGAAGGAAGCTACTTTGCAGACCTGACAGCGCAGCCGTTCTTAATATCTCATCAGGCATAAAACGCCGCAATCGCCTCCACCACCTCCGTCTGCTGCGCCATGGTCAATTCGGGATAGATGGGAATCGCGATGGTTTCGTTGGCGGCCCGTTCAGATTCCGGGAAGTCTCCCGCTTTGTGACCCAGGTACCGGAAGCACTCTTGCAGATGGAACGGAACCGGATAGTAGATCTCCGCGCCGATGCCTTTCTGTTTCAGATGCGCGATGAGGTCGTCTCGCCTCTCCACCCGCAGCACGAACTGATTATAGATGTGGTAATGCTTGATGCCTTTGTCGCGATACACCGCCTCCGGCAACCGAACCTTGCCCTTCTGCACCAGGCCGCTCTGCCGGAACAACGTTTCATAGCGCGCGGCGTTCTCCTGCCGGCGCTTGGTCCACCCGTCCAGATAATTCAGCTTCACATTGAGCACGGCGGCCTGAATCGTATCGAGCCGGAAGTTGCCGCCGATCAGTTTATGGTAGTACTTCGGCTGGCTGCCGTGAACGCGCAGGATTCGTATCCGTTCCGCGAGATCGGCGTCGTTGGTGACCACCATTCCCCCGTCTCCTAAACACCCAAGATTCTTGCTCGGGAAAAACGACAGGCAGCCGATGGTCCCCATACTGCAGGCCCGCCGGCCGTCGCGATATTCCGATCCGATGGCCTGCGCGGCATCCTCGATGACGCCCAAATTATGCCGCTTGGCCAGTTCCATGATGGGCGCCATGTCTGCGCACTGACCGTAGAGATGCACCGGGATGATGGCTTTGGATTTGGGTGTCATCGCCTGGCTGATTTTTGCTGGATCGATGTTGAAGGTCTTGGGGTCGATGTCCACGAGCACCGGCTTGGCTCCTAACCGGGCCACCACGCCTGCCGTAGCGAAAAAAGAATAGGGCGACGTGATCACTTCGTCGCCGGGACCGACACCGAGCGCCATGAGCGCGATCAGAAGCGCATCGGTACCCGATGTCACGCCGATTCCGTACTTGGCCTGGCAATAGGCGGCTACCCGCTCCTCTAACTTGCCGACTTCCGCCCCCAGGATAAACGCCTGGCTCTTGAATACCTGCTCGACGGCATCCAGGATCTGTTTTTGTAGTGGTTCGTGATGCGCTTTCAGATCGAGTAAGGGCACTCCCATGAATATCTCCTTCTACCGGCTATAAACAGTTGACTACTTTACAACCATGGATCTTTCGCATGCTCACACCGGCGCCACATCGTTCACGTCAATCTCCACCGCCGCTGCTTGTTGGATCAACCGGATACCGAGGACCAGGCGATGCCGCTTTTCTTTTCGCAGCAAAATGCCCTGTACGCCCTGCAGCGGTCCACGCACCACCTCAACCGTCATGCCTTCGTGCAAATAGGGATGGGGATCGTACGGAAGGACGCTGGTCATCAGTCGTTTTAAGGCTTCGATCTCATCGTCAGGAATAGGCTCCGGGCGACTTCCGCTGCCCACGATCTCCACCACTCCTGCCACTTTCTGGACCGGTAACTTCTCTTGCTGCCCGAATCGCACGAAACAATAGCCGGAAAAGAGCGGCGTCTCGATTTCTTTCTTGCGATCCTTCCACTGGCTCAACCGCTTCACAGTAGGAAGCAGCGGTTCGATCCCTTGCGTCGCCAGCTGATCGCGAACCTGCTTCTCGTGACGAGACCGGGTCCTTAACGCGTACCAGTGGAGTGTGTTTGTTTGGTTCATTTGGTTTGTTTGGTTTGTTTTGTGCGAAGGTACTTGATGAGGCCGGAAATGATTTTTGCCGTTTTGTCGGCCTGGTTATAGATCGACTCGAATGCGTCCTTGGATAGATACCCTTGATCTACTCCAATGTACAAGTGACTTTGGACTTCAGCAGCCGAGGACATCGCGATAAACAGAAACTGCACGAACTCCTTGTTCGACCGACGGACAAATCCTTCGGCGATGTTAGCCATTACAGACCCGGCAGCACTTTGAATTTGGCTACAGAGTCGCACATCTTTTTGCCAGGTTGAATTCTGATGAACGGCTTCGTACACCTGGCGCGTTAGCTGCCTGGCTTCTTTCCAACAATCCAGGTCTTCAAAGCGGGTGAGTTTCACGGTTGGTCTCGTTTGTTTGGTTTGTTTATTTGGCCGGAATCAGACTATCCGGATGAACGAGATAAACCAGACAAACCTCTTTAACTAGATGAACAGTCCCCGGACACAGCTTCGCCCTCTCACTTACAGTGACTTCTGAAAACTTCCCGTTCCAGACTGCTCAGGCTAATGGCCCGAGCGCCAAAATCTTTGCGTCCGGAATATGATGCCGGCCCAGGTTCTCTTTCTGACGGGCCGCCCCGTCGAGATCCGCCAGCAACACTGCGTCGAACTCCCACTCAGCCAAGGTTTGCGGCCGCCAGACGGGATAAGACAAGAACGAGGGCTGCTGCCCGTCGTCCACAAACCCCACCAGCACCATGTTCATTTCGCGAAGCGACAAATACGCCATCTCTGCCAATTCGCCGGTTCCGTAGATCACCACTCGTTTCATGCCGCTTTCTGCCGCGCGCAGCAACGTCTCCCTGAGCCGGGCGCGCATATCACGATAATGCGCCAACGAATACTGCATATAGAGATAGGTCAAACGAGACTTCTCGGCAAACCCTTGCGGGGTCAATAAATACCGAACGCGATGGGAGGGAATCGTGGTGACTTTAATGTAGCCTTTGCGGGCTAAGCGCTTGACGTACAAATTCGTCAGACCAAGAGCCACTCCCAACTTCACAGCAAGGGACCGCTGCGTGACGGCGCTGTCCCGTTCCAACTCTGTCAGTAGAAGAAGATCCCGTTGGCCTTGAAGATTCATACAGTTAGATGAGAAACCGGCAGTACGTTCAGGATATGAACACAGGCGGATGTGGGAGTCAAGAAAAAAGACCGCAACAGATAGATCTATTGTCCGCCAAAACCAACAACGCGGACAGTGCGCAGGCAGGAAGAGACGAGCAGCCCGCTACATTTATATGTGAAGTATCCTTAAGGCTGCGGGAGTCTTGGCAACATGATCGACCGCCGCCGTGACGTGATCCACGGTCAAGCGATCGAGGCAATCCCAAAATGGACACACCTCACCGATGCATTTTTCACAAGTAGGGACATCCGGCCGCAGCAGCACTCCGGTTCCCAACGGCTTCCACCTGACCGGCAAATTATTTCTCCGTGGATCGAATAGGCTGACCGTCGCAGTCCCGAGGGCTGCTGCAAGATGCGCCGGTCCCGTCGCCCCGGAGACGACAACCCGGGCGTCAGCGATCACGGCCATCAATTCCCGGACTGAGAGACGCCCCATCAGATTGTGGATTCCGGGCGGGAGAGATCCCTGCAACAGCGTGTCGCGCTCAAACTCAGCTCGCTCAGTCTCACTGCCCGTCAGAACAACCCCATATCCTGTTCGCGCAAGCTCGACGGCAAGATCTCGAAAATGCTCCGCCTTCCAACGCCTGGCGGATCGTCCGCCGGGATGCACCACGACGCGACGATTCGGCAAGTTTGTCCAGTACTGCGCGGCGGCGCTCCGCTCTTCGCTGCTGAGCACCAGTGTCGGACGGTTCACCGGACCAGGATTCAGACCAAGCCCTTTCAGCATCTCCACGTTGTACTCGGATTCATGTTTCATAAACTCACTGCGATGCTCGTACACTCGCCGATTGGCCAGTGGGCTATACCAGCGAAATCCTGTCGCCACACGGAGCGGGACACGCGCCAGAAATGCCGACCACATGAGCTGTCGAAACGGCTTGAGAAAGATCGCCGCATCTACCCCATCGGAAAACGCGGCTCGCAGGATGCTCGGCGCATCCGTCCACCGTATGGTCCGGATATAGTCCACATCGGGATGCCGTTCGAGGATAGGAGCAACAATCGGGCTCGTCAGAAATCCAATCCTCACACCAGGAAGCAGGTTCCTGAGTTGCGAGGCCACCGGAAGGGAAAGAATCACATCCCCGATACCATCCGGCCTGACGATCAGGACATTCATGACGGTCTCACATGCGCGGCCACCAGATACTGTGTGGCCTCGACCACATTGTCCGGGGTCACAAGATGCAAGCACTCCATTTCAGGAGCATGCCGGCACACCCGGCTGAAACACGGACGACAGGAAACCGATCCGGTCAATACACGATGGCCTGTTCCGTACGGGCCGGTTCGAATCGCGCTGGTCGGCCCGAAGATGGCCGCTACGGGAACGCCCAGCGCCGCCGCGATGTGCATCGGTCCGGAATCATTCGTGATCATCACCGAGGCCTTCGAGAGAAGCGCCGGCAAGCTGCCAAGCGGAACCGCACCGGTGAGATCGACAAACGGACTCTTCGTCAGCGTCCTGAGCTGCTCGACATCATGGCGGTCTCCGGCGCTTCCGATGACGACAACCGGACCAAGACCTTCCTGATGCAATCGATCGAGAACTGCGGCAAAGGAACCGGGAAACCACCGTTTCGTCGGCCAGCGCGCCGAGACATTCATCGCAATCCACGGCTGGCCGGGAGAAATGCCTTTGCTTTGGAGCAGATCCCGCACTATCGCCCTATCGGTGTCCAGGATTTTGAACCGAAATTGCGGCGATCCCTGCACGCGAACCCCTAGCGCCGCCGCCACGAGGAGATATCGATCGACGGCATGCATCTCTACAGTCGGCACCTCCACCCGTCTTGTGTAAAACCAGGGACTCCCTTCTCTCCCATTGGCAAAGCCAATGCGTATAGGCGCGCCGGACAATCTGGCAAGGACTCCGCTGCGGAACAGGCCCTGCAAATCGATGGCCAGGTCGAATCGCTCGGCCCGCAATGCCCACGCCTGCTTGAACCAACTGCCTGCAGTCCCCTCCACCGGCCACACGCGATCCACCCCCTCGGCTCGCTCGACCAGCTCAGCCCACTGGCGTTTGACCACCCAGGTGAGATGCACGCCAGGCCACTGTGCCTTGATGGCCGACACGACCGGAAACGCATGCACGATATCACCGAGAGAACTTGGTTTGATCAGAAGAATGCGGCTGTGATTCAGCGTGGAGGAGCGGGACTCAATCGGGAGCACGTCTGCAAATTGCACCGGCCAACCTTCCCAGCAAAACAATCTGTGTCACAGCAAGGCGGAGGGAAAAGACATCCTCACGATGCGTGCAGAATCCACATTTGGTTATCTGTTTCCCACAGCATAGGTACGTGTCGACGAAGCATATAGGCGATCGAGCAACGTTTTCCCATTGTCTGCGCCTGCCGTTTCGCGCCGTTCGACGAGCGATCGACAGAGACGTTGCCACGCCCGCAGATAGGGCAGCGGCGTCAAATGGCGGCGGAGGTTACTGTGCCCGCGCACAATTCTGGATACCCACTCGTAATTGCCGGGGACCACGGATTCGTCACTGCCTTCTACCATCGGCTTCTCACTCGTAAAACACATCGTAATGTTTCCGCCGTCGCGTGAGATCAGATGCCAGACTTCATGTAACCCGTGTTTCCTGGCCAACCTGCGCAACGACACGACATTGAAATTGTAGAGATGCGCCTCATGAAACGTGCTGTGCGGAGCCTGGCACGTCGCCTCCACATTGGGGACTTCCACGACAAGCCTGCCGTCGGATCTCAGCCAGGATCGCAACAGGGCCAACACCGAACCGGGATCCTCCGTATGCTCCAGCACATGCCAAATCGTCACGAGATCGAACGATTCCGGAGGGAACGCCGCGTCCTGTACGAACCCCACCTGGACTGCCAGCCCGTATTCCTGGATCGAGTAATCCGCATACCCTTTGTTCGGCTCAATCCCGCTCACGCGATGCCCCAATGATTGGAGCAAATAGGCGAATTCTCCCCCGCCTGTCCCTACGTCCAGAATGGTTTTTTGACCGGACAGCAGCCGGTCGATCTTCTCGAAACGCGACAGCGCCACGTGGCCTGCGCGCAGAACGTGCTTCGGCTTCGGTCTGTAGGCGTGCTTGTAGGCAAGCCGATACTCATCTTCGTAAAACTGCCTGGCATCATGCGGGCGCGGATCGGACCAGACGAGACCACATGACTTGCAAATCACTGTCCGTAACGGCTTCCCGCTCCGGCTTCGATTCGAGAGGGTCGAGACCTCAGTCCCGCCGCAGAGGTTGCAGGGAATCGAAGAACATTCTGCTTCTTGGCTGATCGCCATATTCCACTCCCGTTCACGACACCGGAACTCGTTCAGGGTCGCTTCCCGGTAGGCACACTATAGGTGCGCACTCGATCCGACGCAAGCACACCATCACGCATGGACTTCTCTTCGTTCCGGAATCAACCGCGGATGCGTCACCGCCGATCACTCACATGACTGATGCGGCTTCTCGCATCAGTCAACAGCCAGTCTACAGCCTCGGCGAGAGAGGACGCCACTCGGTCAGGAACCGGCCCCGACGCCTTCAGCCCTTCCACCTGCTCCGGAAGAACGGCTCCCGTCGTTACCAAAATGCTCCGTGATCCGACGCGCTTCGCCAGTTCGATATCACGTGCATGATCCCCGATCAGATAGGACTGCGTGAGATCGACTCGCTGCTCCTCCACCGCTCGATCGATCAGGCCACGATCGGGTTTCCGGCAATCGCACCCATCGTCGGGATGGTGGGGGCAGACGTAAATGGCATCGAGAGAAACCCCGGCCTCGCCGAGGAGGTATCTCAGCTTCGCGTGAATACCGTCAAGATCGCCGGCCGAGAAGAATCCCCTCGCAACCCCCGACTGATTCGTCACCACGATCAACCGCGCGCCGGCCTGCTTCAGCCTCGACAGGGCCTGCGCCACACCCGGAAATAATTCGAACCCGTCGGGCGATCGGATGTAGCCGGGATCCGGATTCAGCGTTCCGTCGCGATCTAGGAAGATTGTAAAACCGGACAACACGTTTGTTTGGTTCGTTTGGTTGGTCTCGTTTGTTTGGTCTGTCTGGTTTATTTGGTTGGAATCAGACGCACCAGACAAACCAAACAAACCAGATGAACGAGATAAACCAGACGAACTTCCCAGCTGTTGCACCGCCGCCTCGTACACCCGATCGGACGACACCCTTGTCATACAACGGTGATCGATCGGACATTCCCTCAAGAAGCACGGTGCACAATCAACCGGCTCGCGTACGATCGACTGTTCCTGCCCATAGGGTGAGGTGGTCCGCCAGTCCGTCGGGCCAAAGACCGCGACAACCGGCACACCAAAGGCGGCTGCAATATGCATCGGACCGGTGTCGTTGGTAAGGAGCAGGCGGCACCGCTTCGTCGCCGCCATCAATTCGCGAATCGTCGTGGTGCCGGACAAGACAACAGACCGCGTCTCGACAAGAGCTGCGATGCTCTTCCCCAGCGGCTCTTCTCCCTTCGCACCAAGAATCATCACGGCCGCTTCTTTTCCCTCGTCCTTCCGCACTCGATCGATTAGCCGCCGCGCCGCCTCCGCAAATCGTTCCGGCAGCCAACGTTTGGCGCTCCCATATGTCGATCCCGGATTAACCCCGATCACAACATCGGCAGGTCCGATACCGGCCGATGCGAGCTTTGATTCCATTGTGCGTTCTTCGCCGGCTGAAATAACCAGCGCCGGAGCGGACGGTTCTCCGGCCAACCCCAGCGGCTTGAGCAAATTCCAGTAATACCCGACTTGATGGATGAGGGTAGCCCGATCAGGAACGGCAACCGGATCGGTGAGAAAAAACACGCGCCCATCGGTTGCATACCCATACCGACGGGCAATTCCCGCGAGCCAGGTGAGGAACGCAGCCTCGAACGCATTCTGAAACAACACCGCCAGATCGAACTGATGCCGCCGCAAGGTGCCCGCCAGCGTCCACTTCCCCGCGAGCCCCGCATGAACATCTCTGTCGTTGTAGACCACGATACGGTCCACACCGGGATGCCCGATGAACAATTCCGCGACAGCAGCCTTGGCGAGCAACGTCACTTCAGCCTGAGGAAACAGAGATCGGAGCCCGCGGAGCGCCGGCTCGCACATCACCGCATCGCCGATCCAATTCGGCGCCCGCACGACGAGCCGATGAATCGATTCCTTACGCACGTGCCTGTACTCCGTCTCCCAATACCAGCCTCCGCAGTCGCTCTTCTCCTCGCACAACCTCCGCCCGCACCCGTAACGCCCACCAGGAATCATGCGGCACAAGAAACGGCGGGAGCTTGCCTGCATCCTTCTCGGTCGTCAGTACAATGTCCGCCCCGGCAGACTGTGCGGCAGCGCGAATCCGACGGACATCGTCCGCATCGTAACGATGATGGTCCTGAAATACCGTCTCGCCGGCAACTTCGACTCCTGCCGACAGGGCGGACCGTCGAAACGACTCGCTGTTCCCGATGCCGCTCACCAGCCACACGGATTTTCCCCGGCACCAGTCCAGCGGCCTGCCCTCCTCTGTCCGCACCGACACGCAGGAGTCTGCCTTGAACACCATTTCTATCGGGTCATTGTATTGCAGACCGGCTGCCCGCAGCCGGCTGTTTATCGCTTCGACCTCTTCCTTCGAGTCGGCCCTCGTCACCACCACCGCCGTCGCACGCACGAGACCCTGCAAAGGTTCGCGCAGCCGTCCGGCAGGCGCCATGGCATCAAGCCCGGTTGCATCGGTCGCGTCCAGCAAGACCAGATCAACATCTCGGCGAAGACCAAGATGTTGAAACCCATCGTCCAGTATCATGCAATCCACCGGATGTTGCGCCAATACCCATTGGCCAAGTTCCGCACGATCGGCTCCCACCGCGACGACTGCCTTGGGACATCGCCGCGCAAGAAGAAACGGCTCGTCCCCCGCCTCTGATGGACCAGCCAGAATTGTGACGCCATCCGATACAAGCTGCTGCGGGGTCCCGCTCGCACGCTTATACCCACGGCTTAAGACAGCCACCCGCCGTCCCTGGGACTGCAACCATTGGGTCAGAAGAATGACGACCGGCGTCTTGCCGGTTCCCCCTACGGTGAGATTGCCCACGCTCACGACACGGCAGGGTATCTGCGAAGAACGGCACCAACCGAAGCGATAACATGCATGCCGCAACCGGACGATGAGGCCATACAGAAATGCCACTCCATACAGGCCCTTCCGAACCGGCCGTCCTGGATGCAAAAATGCCATGTCAGTTTACGCCGCTCATATCAAGTTGCCGCAGAGTTATTTGAGCTTTCGTATCTCGTGAAGCGTATCTCTTTGAGAAAATGAGCTGATAGCTGATGGCAGATAGCACATAGTTGGATCACGGAATTGTCTTGTATTGATTTCTATTCCGCTCCTGGGCATCAGCCATACGCCCTCGGCTCTTTTGGCCGAATGCGCCGGGAGGCAGACAGGATTCGATCAACTCCAGGCTCCGCTTTAAAGCGCCTTGATTGTCCAGGACCACACGTTTGGCAGCCCGTCCCACTGTATCGCGGGCATTCTGATCGGCCAACCATTCACTCACGCATCGGGTCAAATCCTCGACACCCGTCACACGTCGGCCTCCTCCTGCCTCATCCAACAACGCCGCCACCTCGGCGCAATGGTCGGTATAGGGTCCGAACAGCACAGGTGTTCCCCAGACCGCCGGTTCCAGCAAATTATGTCCGCCGACCGGAATCAGTGTCCCACCCACAAATGCCACCACCGCTTCTCGATAGGCACCGGCCAGTTCCCCTCTGGTATCCAAGATAATGACCCGCGGGCCGGCTGCCGTTTCAGCAATCCGGCTTTTGCGCTGCGCAGTGAACCCGGCTTCACGAATCATTGCCTCGACCCGGTCGACTCGCTCGATATGCCGTGGCGCCAGCATCAGCACAGCCGATGGATGCAACTTCACAATCTCCCCATAGGCAGAGACCAGCAGCTCCTCTTCACCAGGATGGGTACTCCCGGCCAAAATCAACCGCTCCTGATCGGCTAATCCAAAGGTTCGACGCAGAGACGATTCACCGCTCATGTCCGGCAGGGGCTGATCAAACTTGATATTGCCGGTCGTATGCGCGACATCTGCATTTGCGCCCAATGCCACGATACGCTGCCGGTCACGGTCGGATTGCATCAAGCACAAACTGACCGACTGAAGGACCGACCGATACAACGCGCGAATGCCTCCGACATCCTGGCGGCGAAACGAGCGCGACGACAATCGTCCATTGACCAGCACGACCGGGACCTGCCGGTCCCGCAATGTCCAAAGCAGATTGGGCCACAACTCGGTTTCAACGAACAGATAGAGCGCAGGCCGTAGCCTGTCGATCATGCCCGCAACCACCCACGGCAAATCCAGCGGAGCATACCGATGTTCGGCCACACCGGCCAGCCGTTGCTCGACCGCTTCACGGCCTGTTTCAGTGACGGTCGTCACGATGTACCGATACTCAGGATGGCGGCCATGCAGGGCCTTCACTAACGGCGCAGCAGCCACCGCTTCTCCGAGCGAGACGGCGTGAACCCAGATGACTGGTTTATCTGGTTTATCTGATTGATCTCGTTTATTTGGTTTGTTTGGTTCATCGTGTGTGCTTGGTTGATCGGGTTGATTTCGCTCTCCTGCACGAAACAAACAAGACAAACCAAATAAACCGTTTTCAAATCCCAGCCTCTGCGCCAACCCAGGACGGCACCGAGGCTTGGCCAGCAGCACGCACACGATGACGGGAGCAGCAAGGATCAGTCCGATGTTATAGAGTAACTTCCACATTGAAAAGCCGTTGCCCCTCACACGTCATTCGTCAATCGAGAAATGCCCCACGCCGCGCAGGCCTCGACCTACCCGTGACGACTAACCCCTTGCTCCGCCTGATCAGTCAGCCGATTGAGGGTCGTCTCAAGTTCAAGGCGGGACACTTCCAGCGCCGCGTCGTCTGCGTCACGCGGAACCCAGAAGGGGTCTCCATAGAGGAATAGGCCGCGGGAAAATGGATACGGGACCATGTAACGATCCCAGCTCGCGAAGAGTTTTTTTTTGAGCAGGCAAAGGCCAGGGGGACAATCGGGAGGCCTGTCGCCTTCGCCAACTGAATAACGCCAAGCTTGGCGACATGGCGCGGGCCCTTGGGGCCATCCGGCGTCACGACTACATCCTGTCCTGACCGGGCCAATCTGATCAGCGCGCGAAGCGCCCCGGCGCCGCCGCGTGTACTCGATCCACGCACAGCCTGATGCCCGAACCGCGCAATGATGCGCGCGATGATCTCTCCGTCGCCATGCTGACTGATCAAAACATGGGAACCTGCGCCTCGATAACCGATCGGGATCATCAACTGTTGCGCGTGCCAAAAGGCAAGAATAATGTGGCGCCCTTCCCGATACAACGCATCGACCGCCTCATGCCCGTGCGTCTCACAACGCATTGATTGCGCGACCCCGCGAATGACCGATGCCGCGACCGGCGGCAACAGGGAACACTTCACCCACTGGGCCACTCGCTTCTTCAGACTCTTCCGACGCTCATCACTCTTCACGTGTTCAGACACTGGTCACATCCTGAAATTGCATGGCATGGAGACGTTGATACACCCCGCCCCGTCGAAGCAATTCTTCATGCGAGCCCGTCTCCACAACCGCTCCCCGGTCCAACACCACGATACGATCCGCATTTTGAATAGTGGAGAGCCGATGTGCAATCACCACCGTCGTCCTGTTTTTCATGAGATTGGTCAAGGCCAATTGCACGATGCGTTCGGATTCCGTATCCAGCGCCGACGTGGCCTCGTCCAGAATCAGCAGCGGCGGATCGCGCAGAATGGCGCGTGCGATCGCCAGTCGTTGCCGTTCACCCCCCGACAATTTCACGCCGCGTTCCCCGATGACCGTCTCATATCCCTCGGGCAATCGAAGAATAAACTCATGGGCGTAGGCGGCCTTGGCCGCCTGTTCGATAGTGGATTGGCCCGCTCCCGTCTGTCCGAAGGCAATATTGCGGCTGATCGTATCATCGAACAGCACGATCTCCTGCGACACAATCCCGATATGAGTCCTCAGCGACTGCAATGTGTACGACTCGAGCGGAAGGCCGTCCAGCAGAATCCGCCCGTCCGTCGGTTCGTAGAATCGCGGCAGCAAGCTGACCAGCGTCGTTTTCCCGCCGCCGCTGCCCCCCACCAGCGCCACCACCTCACCGGCCTTGATCGAGAGATCGACGCCGGCGAGCGCCGGCGCTGTCTGACTCTCATAGCGCAACGAGACGCCTTGAAATTCAATCCCCTGGCGAATCCCTGTCAAGGCGACAGTCCCGCGATCCTTGGACTGTTCCGTTTCAAGATCCATCACATCGTAGACCCGTTCGGCAGCGGCCAACGCCTGCTGAATGATGTTATTCGCCCCCGCCAGTTTACGAATCGGTGTATAGGCCATAAACATGGCCGCCATGAATGAAAACAACGCGCCGGGCGTCATGACCTCATGGATGACGAGATACCCCCCGTACCAGATGATCCCTGCCACCCCGATGACGCCGATGACTTCCATGTGCGACGATCCAATCGACCAGACTTGATTGGATTTCAGCGTGGTCGCCAGGAAGGCCCCGTTATAGGTTTTGAAGCGTTCCGCTTCCGCCTCTTCCCGTCCGAACGCCTTCACCATTCTGATGCCGGCCAGCGTCTCTTGAAGCGTCGACGACATATCGCCCATCCGTTCCTGCCCGCTCGTCGCCAACTTTCTCAATCGTTTCCCGACACGCACCATCGTCAACGCCGACAGCGGGATGACGATCGCCGACAACCCCGCCAGCTTCCAATTCTGATAGACGATCACCCCTACCATGGCCAGAAAGGTCAGCGCGTTCTGAAAAATATCTTTGAGCACATTCGAGGCGGCGCTGGCCATCAATCCGACATCGTTCACCACCCGCGAGACCAAACGGCCCGACGTATTCGTATCGTGAAACCCGACCGGCATCCGGATCAGGTGTTGAAACAACTCCTGCCTGATATCGGCGATGACTCGATTCGTCACATAGGCCATCAAATAGCCGACGCCATAGCTGAGCACCGCCTTCAGAAGCGCAACGCCCAGGAGGACTAACGGCAAAACCAGCAGCAACTCTTCGTTCTTCTCGATGAAAATACCGTCCAACACAGGCTTCACAAGCCAGGCATAGACCGCTGATAACAACGCGACAAGGCCGGAACAGGCGAACGCCGCGACGAATCGCGTCCGATAGGGACGGACATACCGCATGAGCCGCTTGAATCGATCTATCCCTGACATGCTGCTAACACCATTTTCGCCGCTCGCATCGACGCCCCCGGCTCGCCCAGCGAAGCGCGCACCTCTGCCAAACTGCGTTTCATTTCATCATAAATCGAACGATCGTCCAAGATCCGGACGGCCTCTTCATATACCCGCTGCGCCGTCGCGTCACGCTGGACCAACTCCGGCACCACCGATCGACCGGCCACCAAATTCACCAGTCCGATCCATTTGACGCGAATAAAAAAACTGGCAATCCAAAATTCCCATGCCGTTGTTTGATAACACAATACCAGAGGCGTACCCACCAGCGCCGCTTGTAAAGTTGCGGTACCCGATGCCACCAGCGCCAGATCTGCAACGGCCATCACCTCACTGGCCTGTTCTTTCACCACAGTGATCGGAACCTTGCTCTCCCGCAGGAGCGGCTGCAGCAGATTATCCTGAATTGTCGTAGCCTGCGCCAGAATAAACTTCGTTTCCGGATCGCGCCGCGCCAAGTGGCTCGCGGCCTCCAGCAGCATCGGCAGGAGCATCTGCACTTCCCGTCTCCGGCTTCCCGGCAACAAGGCAATCACACGCCCTTCCGATGGAAGTCCAAACTGCGCACGAAGACTCATCGGATCGTATCGCGGAGCGACCACGTCCAGGAGAGGATGGCCGACGAAGGTACAAGGCACCCCCGCTTCATCATACAAAGCTTTCTCGAACGGGAGAATCACCAGAACATGATCCACTCGTTGTTTAATCCAGTGCATGCGTTGGGGACGCCAGGCCCAAATCTGCGGCGCGATATAGTACACCACGCGTAGTCCCGCCGCCTTTGCGAAGTAGGCGTAGCGGAGATTCAAGCCGGGATGATCGATAAATACGACCGCGTCCCATGGCTCGGAACGGAAAAGACGCCGCATGAAGAGAAAACGATACACGAGCGACGCCAATGCCAGGGGACCGACCATTCCAATGACGTCAAAACGCCCGATGGCCTGCACTAACTGAACGCCGGCCGCCTCCATGGCTTTCCCGCCGATGCCGGCCAACGACACGGATGGGTCGCATGTTTTCAGCGCCCTGGCGAGATTGGCTCCGTGAAGATCGCCGGAGGCTTCCCCGGTTACAATGAGAATGCGCGGCATGATCTTAACCCGCACTATTCATGACAGTTCGTATCGAAATGGGTAATTCCGCGCGGCAAGCGCGAAGAGCGCGACCCGCATGACGCGCACGTCCGGGCGCCGGGCAGTTTCGCGTGTCCCGCCAATCTCGCCCGTCTCGCGTCAGCCGAGCATCAGCGGTTGCAATAGGCGCGTTCATCACTATTGCAGGCTGGTAATCCCTCTATCCCCTTGCCCCTTGTTCCGCGTTGCGCTGTACAAACGAATCGATAGCGGCCAATACTTGATGAGCGACCGTCAGCGCAGCCGCTCCGTCTTCACCGGACACCACGGGAGACGCGCCGGTCCGGAT
This sequence comes from Nitrospira sp. ST-bin4, assembly GCA_002083565.1. Classification (GTDB taxonomy): domain Bacteria; phylum Nitrospirota; class Nitrospiria; order Nitrospirales; family Nitrospiraceae; genus Nitrospira_D. The sequence continues at coordinate 34,587 of MSXM01000040.1, forward strand.
CGCGTTCAGGAAGGATTCGAGCTGGAGCTTCAGCGGCTCCTCCTCGTTTCCTTTGCACTCTTCGATCGCAAACCCGGGTTTGTCCCCCGGATTCCCGGCCCGGCGCCCGACGATTCCCTGACGGGACTGAAAATCGATCGACACATAACTGTCCTGCTGGAACACCCGCAGCCGGCGCATCTTGGTCAGTGACACTCGACTGGCAGTCAGGTTGGCGACACATCCGCTTTGAAATTGGATGCGCGCATTGGCAATATCGATCGTCGAAGACAGCACCGGCACTCCGGCGGCCCGCACCTCTTCGACCGGACCGGGATTGAAGGACAAGACCAGGTCAAGATCATGAATCATCAAATCCAGCACAACATCGACGTCGGTTCCACGTTCGCTGTAGGTCCCCATCCGGTGGGCTTCGATGAACGCCGGACGACGAATCTGTGGCCGCATCACCTGCATAATGGGATTGAATCGTTCACTGTGACCGACCTGGAGCCGGCACCCCTTGGCCTTGGCCAAATCGACAAGCTCGCGCGCCTCGGCAGGCCGCACCGCGATCGGCTTCTCAACCAGGACATGCTTGCCCGCTTCAAGACAGGCCTTCGCCACGGCATAATGCCCTGAAGTGGGCACGGCCACGCTGACGATATCGACGGCCTTCAGAAGATCGGACAGATCCTCGAACATCTGTGCGCCATGCCGCCCGGCGATGACGCCGGCCCGGTCACGATCCTGATCCGTCACACCGACAAGGGTTGAGTCAGGCAGTGCGGCATAGAGCCGTGCATGGTGCTGCCCCAAATGTCCGACGCCGACGACTCCGGCACGAAGTAATTTCATGAGATGTGATGAACGATGCGTGAATGGATCACTCGTCTCGCGTGATTCCAATGACTGCGATCCCTGCCCGTTCCGCCAGGCTGACCAGCTGTTCTCGATCCAGCATCACCGTGCGGCCCGCTTCCACTGCCAGCACGGCAGCCTTCACCGACGCCATAACCTCGATCGTCCGGGGGCCGACCGCGGGCAAATCGAACCGAAGATCCTGCTGCGGCTTGCTTCGCTTGACCACCACCGCCCCGTCCTTCGCCAACTCGCCGCCGCGCTTGATCGCCCCATCGGTTCCCTCGACCGCTTCCACCGCCACAACCACACGATCCTTGATCACGACACATTGGCCGATATCGAGACGCCCGGTCTCCTTCGCAATCTCCCACCCGTAGCGGATGTCGGTCCACTCCTTCTTGGTCGGTTGGCGGGAGGTCAGCGGACCTTCCTCGACAAGAATCCCTTCGAGGCCAAAAGTAGACTCGCAAATAGAAATTCCCTCCCGTTCAAGCTCGGCGGCGATTTCACGAAGAATATTGTCATCCTTCCACAGGGCCACACGCGTCGCCAGTGCCAGCGCTCGAAAATCGGGCCGCACCGTGCTGTATACATGGGTCTTCTTAATGCCCCCCAACATCACCACTTGCCGAACGCCGTCGCCCTTGAATGCCTTGATCAGCTTGTTCAGCTGCCCGATCTTGATCCAGTGGATCCAATCGACATGCTGTTCGAGTTCGGGTTCAGTTTCCCCTTCATGAGCCACCGCGGACACTTGCAGGCCCATCTTCCGCGCGTTATCTGCGAAGATGATCGGAAACCGTCCGTTTCCGGCAATGAGACCGATGCGCCCGTCTTGGACTGAGACCGAGACCGTCATGCCGGCGTACCCCTCACCCTTCCTGATCGAATTCGATATCCAGATCGACGTTCACCACGCGCGAGACGCCTCGCTTCGTCCCTTCCATAAACGTAAGGATCTTGGCGACATCTGCCTGGCCCTTGAACTCCTTCTTCGTCAGCCGGATTGCTTCAGCGACGCGATGGCCGGCCCGAAAGAGCAGATCGAATGCTTTTTTGAGCACCGCGATACGCTCCACCGAAAAGCCATGCCGCTGCAGTCCCACAGTATTGAGCCCGTACAGATGCGCCCGGTAGCCTCCGGCCGCCCGTGTGAAGGGCGGGACATCCTGCCCGATCGCGCAGCACCCGCCGACCATCGCATAGTCGCCGACACGGACATACTGGTGAATACCCGTCAGACCTCCAATGATGGCATGGTCTCCGATCGTAATGTGCCCGGCCAAACTGGCTGCGTTGGCCATAATAAGATAGCTTCCAAGCCGGCAATCGTGCGCCACATGGACATACGCCATCAGAGTATTTTTTGATCCGAGCGACGTCACCCCTCCACCCTGCACCGTCGCACGGTTGACCGTCACATACTCGCGAATGACATTGTCGTCCCCGATGACGACCTTTGTCGGTTCCCCTTTGTAGCCCAGATGCTGTGGTGGCCCGCCGATTGAAGCGAACGCATGCACCTCGTTGCGTTCGCCGATCTCCGTCCATCCATCGATGGTGATGTGCGACAACAATCTGGTTCCCTTGCCGATTGAAACATGCTCGCCGATAACACAAAAGGGCCCGACCTCCACACTATCGGCAAGTTTCGCCTTGGGATGGACAATCGCTGTTGGATGGATTTTCACACGCTCCCCCCTTCACCCTGCAGACACACTATAGAATTGACCGATTGTTGACCAGTGGCAATCAACGTGTGCCTGCTTTTTCCTCGGCCACCATGGCCGTCACGACTGCTTCACACACCATTTCGTTGTCGACGAATGCCTTCCCCTGCATTTTCCAAAACGGCGGACGCTTCTTGAGCACATCAATTTCGAAGCGCAGCTGATCACCCGGCACCACCGGTCTCCGAAACTTTGCCTCATCAATGCCCGTCATATAGACGACAGGCTTCCCGGAGGACTCCCCCGATTTGAACACCAGCACGCCCCCGGCTTGCGCCATNNTTCGACAATCAAGACGCCGGGCATGACGGGCCGCCCCGGGAAATGCCCCTGAAAGAACGGCTCATTGATCGTAACGTTCTTGATCGCCACGATCCGCCGGCCGGGCTCCAATTCTATGACCCGATCCACCAACAAGAAGGGATACCGGTGTGGAAGTAATCCCTGAATCTCCACCTGCTCAACTTTTGCCATCGGCGATGCCTCCTCTCCGCCACTGTTGATCCACCATGTTCTTATTTGTTCTGCCGATCAAATTCTTTGACCACGAGGTCCGTCACATCGAGCCCCGGATGATGATACAGCACGATGCGGAGAAGCGCCTCGTTTCCTTTATCGAAAATCGCCACATACCCCTCGTTTTGAGCGACGATCTGCGCGGCATCTCCAATCCGCTTCGAATATTCCCCTACCATGTCACGCTGCTTCTGCTGAACCTCGCGATTAAATTCTTGCAATCGCCGCTGATACGCCTCGACCTTGCCTCGGAACTGCTCTTGCTTTGCCTGTTTATCCGCCTCACTCAACTTGCTGAGCGACTCCTGGAGCGTCCGCTCCAGATCCTTCAGCTCCTGCTCATCCGCATCGATGATTTTCTGCCTGGTCACCGAATACTGTTTGATCTCCTCCAGCGCTGACTTGCCGGCCTTGGATCGCTCCATCACGGCCTGCTGATCCATCACACCGATTTTTTGAGCATCCGCAGCCTGTGCCTGCTCTGCCCAGACAACCAGTACAGCCACGCCCACTACTCTGACAATGTCCATCCCTCTCATACCGCCAGACCTCCGTCCGTCTTAAGGATACAGTCGATTGAACTCTTCAATGACCTGGCCAGAAATATCGAGGCTCTCCTCATGATAGATGGTCGGACCGCCTTTACTCCGGTCGACGATAATCTGAAGCCCCAACCGCTTGGCCACCTTACTCACGACGACTTCAACTTTGTCTCGAAATCCTTCCAACACATCTTTCTGTTTTTCTTGAACTTCCCGATTGAGTTCGGCGGCCTTCTGTTGATAGTCCTGTACACGACGTCTGAACTGCTCTTCCCGCTCACGTTTAGCGGCGGGACTCAGAATACCCGCCTGCTTGACCAAGTCTTCTTCCATCCGGCGCAATTCTTTTTCTTCGAACTCCATCAGCGCCTGCCGGTTTTTTGAAAACGAGACCAGATTATCCTTCGCCTTCTTGCCGGCATTGGTATTGTCGAGAATGCGCTGGGCATCGATCACGCCGATCTTCCCCTCGACCTTGGCTCCGGTTCCCGCGCAGCCGGCAACGCCGACCGCGACTGCCAATGCCGCACCTGCCACCCACCCGCTTGTCCGCAGAATTCGATTCGGGCTCATCTCACTCCGATCCATGGCGCAACACTCACGCGTTAGAATATCGATCCAATCGTAAACTCAAAAACTCCTGTTCGTTCACCCGGGCGCGGATCAAGATTGATCCCGTAGGCGGCGCGCAAGGGACCGAACGGCGAGATCCAGCGTCCTTCAAGCCCGGCGGTTTTCCTGAGATCGAACACCGACACCGATTCACCGTCGCCAAACCCTTTCCCGTAGTCGAAAAAGAGCACGCCGTTCAACTTCGCCTCAGCCGAGATGGTGAACACAAAATCAACATTGAAAATGAGCTGCTTCGAAGCGCCGAACGGAGTACGGGTCGTCTCCACCACAGGGCCGGCCCGGCCGAAGGCAAACCCACGCAAGGTATTGATCCCGCCGACATAGAACCGTTCACTCAATGGAACCAAGCTCCCGCCGAATGTCTCTACTCCTCCGAACCGCCCGCGGATCGACACTCTCGTATCGAAGGGTAGCGGGGTCACCTTGATGACGTCCGCCGTGTACTTGATGAAATCGTTGGTCCCGCCCAAGTACGGCGTACCGACATCGAACCCGCCGCCGAACCGCCAGCCGGACCTGGGATCGAGGTAATAATCACGTGTGTCTCTGAACGCATGAATCCGGAACCCGGTCGAGGACTGATGCCCGAGCTGGCTGCAGATGACCGCGTTTAAATCCGGATCGCTATTACTACAGATCCCCGCTGCCGGACTTCTATAATTCAGTTCCTCTGCGAAAATACTGATAGTCCCCGTATTGTATTCCGACAACCAGCGGCCTAACGTAAAACTCCCGCCGGTTCGTGTTTCGAAAAAGGTCAGATAATTCGTCATGCTACGGTAAAGATCCACCTGCCCTGATGTCAGCGAATCGTTGATGTAGGGATTGCGGAACGTGACCGATCCGAACTGTCTCCGCTGGCCATACTGTCCGCTGATCCGGCCCATATAACCATATCCACCGATATTGCCTTCCGTAATATTGGCGATGGCCATCAGCCGGTCCAACGAACTGAACCCGCCGCCGACGCTGAACTGGCCCGTCGGCTTTTCTTTCACCCGAACATTCAAATCCACTTTGTCGACCGCCACCTTTTCGGGAAGGATTTCGACGGTTTCAAAAAAATTGAGGTTGTTCAACCGTTGAAAGCTTCGCTTAAGAGACGGGGTATCGATCACATCCTGTTCGTCTACTCGAATTTCACGGCGGATGACGTTATCGCGCGTCTTATTGTTTCCACGAATGTTGATCTGCCGGATCCGCATCATGTCCCCCTCTTTCACACTGAAGAGGATCACGACGGTCCGTTCTGCATTGTTTGGATTAACCGTGGGCACAACTTCGGCAAATGAGTACCCCTTGCTCCCATAGAGATCCGTCAGGCGGTTGATCTCATCCCGAAGCTTCGCGCGCTGAAAAATCTCCCCCTGCTGGATATTTAATCCGTCTCGAAGCTCCCCGTCTTCGAACACCGTGTGTCCGCGAAATCCCACCTCTGCCACGGTGAACGGCTCTCCTTCGAAAACATTGAACGTCACCACGAACCATTTCTTATCTTCGGTCAGTTCCACCGAAGCCAGGCTGGCCCTGGCATTGAAGTACCCCTTATTGAGCAGCACTTCCTTGATCCGCTCGACATCATTCGTCAATTCGTCACGCTTCAAGAGGCCCGCATCGGAGATGGACGACGGCAGTTTGAACTGCGTGATCGGTCCGTACCATGGAACCCATTCCCGTGTCGTGATGACCTTGAACAATTCACTCTTGGTTGTGGCACGCAGCCCGTCGAAAATCACGGTCTTAATCCGCGCCTTGTCCCCTTCTTTAATGAAGAAGGTCAACCGTTTGCGATCCTGATCCAGCGTTTTCACTACCGGAATGACCTGACAATTGTAGTATCCGTCTTTCTCATAGGCCAATCGGATATTCTCAGCGCTTTGGTTCGCCTGCTGCTGATCAAGAAATGATTGAGCTTTGATGGTCGTCTTTTCTTTCAGCTTTTCATCAGTCAGATTTTCATTCCCATCGTATACGATCTCCGTGATAAACGGCTTCTCTCGGACGACATACACGACGGCTATCCCGCCCGGCACCGGTTCGGTTTCGACGTAAACATCTTCAAACAAGCCCGAGTCGTACAGGATCTTGACCTGCCCGCGCACCATCTCAGGTAGGTAGGGGTCCTCCACCCTGAGCGTGAGGCGCCCGGTGATGGCAGGAACTTCGATGCGTTTGTTTCCACGGATCTCGATCGATTTGATCCTCGATTCTCCCGTCTGAGCGGCCGCTTCATACCACCCCGGCAACACAGAGGCCGCCATAACCAGCACAAAGAGCCATCGGGATCCATTGAGGAAGGCTGTGGTCACCGGCAAGAATTCCAATTCCGTGGTACCAATAGGGCGGGCCGTCCCACACAATCTCCCTGCTTACCGGAAGGCATGAATCACCTTCATACCATCCGGCCTGTCTTGATGTGCAGACCATATCGAACACGACTGCCGTCATCAGCCCGTGTTTGCAAAACTGCCGGATTATATTGAGGTGTCTTGACGTTGTAAAGGACTCGCCTGAATATTTGCGGTGATTGCACTCGCCCCGACCAAATCATCATCGACCGACAGGGCAACGCTCTATCATGCATGCAGCCACTTGTTTCTCGTGAAGCGTATCTCGTCCTTCGACTCTGCTCAGGACCGTGAGTCTGTCGAACGGTGAAGCGTGAAGCGCAGAACAGAAAGGGAGCATGTCTCAACTTCGTTTGCGAGATACGATTCACGAACGACAAGCGGCGCGCCTGGGCGACAAGTCGCAATCGCCCATTTCTTGACATCACCAAACCCATCACATAGTATTCGTTGCATGTCGCGCACCGCTGTCAGAAAAGCCGTGATTCCCGCCGCAGGGTTGGGGACGCGCTTCCTTCCGGTCACAAAAGCATCGCCGAAGGAAATGCTGCCGCTGGTCGATAAGCCGCTCATTCAATATGCGGTCGAGGAAGCGGTGGCTTCCGGCATCGAAGATATCATCATCGTCACCGGCAGAGGCAAGCGAGCCATCGAAGACCACTTCGATCGCTCGGTCGAGCTTGAAGAAAACCTAAAAAGCGCCGGCAAGAGCCAGCTCTTGCATCAGATCCGGCAAATTTCAAACTTGGCGAACTTCTGTTACGTACGCCAGTCGGAAGCCCTGGGCTTAGGACATGCCGTCTTATGCGCACAGCACTTGATCGGCGACGAACCCTTCGCCGTGATTCTCGGCGACGAGATCATTGATGCCGCGGTGCCGGCCCTCGCCCAATTGATTCACGTCTATAAGAAACGCCATGGCGCAGTCCTCGGCGTGCAGGATGTTCCCAAACAGGATGTCAGTCGATACGGTATCGTGACGCCCAAGCGCCTTGCTGCCGGTTTGCACCGCGTGCAAGATATGGTGGAAAAACCGTCCCCTTCCGATGCACCCTCTACACTGGCCGTCATCGGCAGGTATGTCCTTCCGCCGGAGATTTTTTCCATCTTGAGGAAAACTGTTCCGGGGAAAAACGGAGAAATTCAGCTGACCGACGCGCTCAGAGAACTGGCAAAAAAGTCCCCGATGTTCGCACAGGAAATCAAAGGGCAGCGGCACGATGCCGGAGACAAGCTGGGATTTTTGATTGCAACCGTCGAGTTCGCGCTCAAGAACCCCTCGTTGGGCACCGACTTCAACGAATATCTCTTGTCACGCACACGCATGATCACAAACGACCGGCGCAAGTAGGAGTCTCTATTCTGCATGCCGCCGATTGCAAACCTGCCATAACCGCAGTTCTCGATCAGGTTCCGAGCGAGATGGGCAAGTAAGAAGGGATAGCCACCGAATGACCGAGCCGAACGAACAAGAACTCCAGCCTCCGCAGAATGTTGAGATTCCCTCTCAGCTGCCGCTGTTGCCTGTCCGTGACATCGTCGTCTTTCCCTATATGGTGCTCCCACTTTTTGTCGGACGCGAAATGTCGATCAAGGCGATCGAAGCGGCTCTCGCCGGCAACCGGATGATCTTTCTGGCTACACAAAAGGCCCTCGACGTCGAAAATCCCGCGCCTGAAGAAATTCATACGATCGGCACCGTCGGCATCATCATGCGCATGCTGAAGCTGCCGGACGAGCGAATCAAGATCCTGGTGCAGGGAGTCGCAAAGGCCAGGATCACCAAATACATTCAAACCGATCCCTATTACTCCGTCAAAATCGACAAACTCCCCGATACCAAACCTGCCTCGACGTCCCTCGAAGCCGAGGCAGTCATGCGCACAGTGAAGGAACAGATCGAACGGATTGTCAGTTTGGGTAAGGTCTTGATCCCCGATGTCATGGTCGTCATCGAGAATCTCGAAGAGCCGGGCCGTCTGGCCGACATGGTGGCATCGAATCTTGGACTCAAAGTCGACGTGACCCAAGCGGTGCTGGAGAGTATCGATCCGATCCAGCGCCTTCGCCAGGTCAGCGAGATTCTCGGCAAAGAGATCGAAGTCCTGTCCATGCAGCAGAAAATCCAAGCCCAAGCCAAGGGCGAGATGGATAAGACCCAGCGCGAGTACTTCTTGCGAGAACAGCTGAAGGCTATTCAAAAAGAACTGGGCGAACTGGACGAACGGGCGGAGGAAGTCACCGAATTCCGCAAGCGCATCAAAGACGCCGCCATGCCGGAGAAAGTGCTCAAGGAAGCCGAGAAGCAGCTGAAACGGCTCGAAAAAATGCACCCGGACACCGCCGAATCCTCAACGGTGCGGACGTATCTTGAATGGATGGTGGAACTGCCTTGGTCGAAGCGATCGAAGGACAATCTCGACCTGAAAGCCGCAGCCGCAGTGCTGAACGAAGACCACTACGATCTCGAAAAGGTCAAGGAGCGGATTCTGGAATACCTGGCCGTCCGCAAACTCAAAGAGAAGATGAAGGGCCCCATCCTCTGTTTCGTCGGCCCGCCGGGAGTAGGCAAGACGTCGCTGGGAAAATCGATCGCGCGCGCCTTGGGCCGTGAGTTTGTACGTATCAGCCTGGGCGGCGTCAGGGATGAGGCGGAAATCCGCGGGCATCGCCGCACCTATGTCGGCGCGTTACCCGGCCGTATCATCCAGGGCATGAAGCAAGCAGGCACCAGCAATCCCGTGTTCATGCTGGACGAAGTGGACAAAGTCGGGATGGATTTCCGAGGCGACCCCTCCGCGGCGCTCCTCGAAGTGCTCGACCCTGAACAAAACAACGCCTTCACGGACCACTACCTGGGAGTCCCCTTCGATCTGACCGAGGTCATGTTCATCACCACGTCGAATTTGATCGATCCGATTCTCCCTGCCTTGCGCGACCGCATGGAGATCATTGAGATCCCGGGTTACACCGAAGAAGAGAAGCTCGGCATCGCGCAAAAGTATTTGATCCCCCGCCAACTGGAGGAGCACGGCATCACAGGCAAGCATGTCCGAATCGATGAGGCCGCGCTGAGAAACATCATTGCACACTACACACGGGAGGCCGGGGTCCGGAATCTCGAGCGCGAGATCGCCAATGTCATGCGCAAGGTCGCCAAAAAAGTGGCGGAAGGCAAGGGCCAGGGGTTCCCGATCGATCAGACCAATCTTCAGAAATACCTTGGCGTGCCCAAATATGTGCCCGAGGCTGAACTGGAGAAAGACGAGATCGGGGTAGCGACAGGCCTGGCCTGGACGGAGGCCGGCGGCGATGTGCTCTACATCGAAGCGACCATCATGAAAGGAAAAGGACAGCTGACCCTGACCGGCCACTTGGGCGACGTCATGAAAGAATCGGCCCAGGCAGCGCTCAGCTATGTCCGATCTCGCGAGAAAACCTTGCACATCGACCCCGATATGTTCAGTACCCAAGACCTGCACATTCATGTCCCGGCCGGCGCCATTCCCAAAGACGGCCCTTCGGCCGGCATCACCATGGCGACTGCCATTGCCTCGGCACTCTCCGGCATTCCGACCAGACGGGATCTCGCCATGACCGGAGAAATCACCTTGCGCGGGCGCGTCCTTGCGATCGGCGGGCTCAAGGAAAAAATTCTGGCTGCCAAGCGGGCCAAGCTCACCACCGTCATCTTGCCGCGACGCAACAAGAAGGACCTTGAGGAAATCCCCAAACACATCCTGAAAGGGATTCAATTGTCGTTTGCCGACACCATGGACGATGTGATGAAAATCGCCCTCCGGCGAAGCGCGTCCGCTGCGCCGGCAAAAAAACGCTCGTCGCCCTCCACCGCGCCGACTCGCTCGAAATCGGCCCCTTCCGGAAGGCGCAAGCGGGACGGGCGAATACAAGAGATTCAGACGACGCTGATGCCGCGCCAATTCTCACGCATAGACTAACCCGTGGCCATTCGGAAGGGCCGACACCGTATTCAAGAATTCGCTCTGATTCAGGCTCTCGCACGTCGTTTCGCCGGAAAAAGCTCCAATCTCGTGCAGGGTATCGGCGATGATGCCGCCGTCATTGCAGCGCCGGCCCCTGCGTGGTGGCACGTCACGACCGATCTGCTCGCCGAAGGCGTGCACTTCGATCTGCGGACGGCCTCGGCCGAATCGGTGGGCTATCGGGCCGCCATGGCCAACCTCAGCGACATTGCAGCAATGGGCGCATCTCCCCGCTATCTGCTCGTCTCACTCGCTGTGCCGAGGACATTTGCAGCGGCGCGCATCCTTGAACTCTATGAAGGCCTCATGCAAGCCTGTAGTCTGCATGGGGTCACACTCATCGGAGGCGACACCTCAGCCTCACAGACCGGACTATTCCTGAGCATCACTCTTATCGGCACAACGATCTCTGGACGGGCGCTGTTCCGTCACGGCGCTCATGTCGGAGACTGTATCTATGTGACAGGCACTTTGGGGGACTCGCTGGCCGGCCTGCAACTCTTGGCAGGCAACAAATCGAAGCGTTCGACACCACGACCATCGGGCCCCCTGCGCAAATCTCACCAAGACTACCTGATCCGTCGCCACCTCCACCCGACAGCCCGCATCGGTGAAGGCCTGTGGCTGAACCGCGCCGGGCTCGCGACTGCCGCCATCGATCTATCCGACGGCCTATCCGGCGATCTTCGGCACATCTGTGATGCAAGCCGGGTCGGCGCGGAAATCGATCTCGGTGCCCTTCCGATTTCACCGGCCTGCTCCGCCTATGCTGAAACCCGCGGCCTGCGCCCGCTGGAATTAGCGCTCACCGGAGGCGAAGACTATGAACTCCTCTTCACCGCTCCTCCGGCAAGACAGACAGCCTTGGAGCGGCAAGCCCGCACACGCGGTTTTCAGATCACACGGATCGGCTCCATTCGCCCCCGCCGGTTCGGGATGCAGATGAAATCCACCGACGGCGCGACGCGGCCGATTCCTATGACCAGCTACGAACACTTCCACTGATGTCCGATCACAGCAGCTCTTCTCCAACTTCGCGCAGCCGATCATTCCGGGCCTTGCTGCGTCAGGTACTCCACCTCCAAGAACCGCCGCAACGGACTGCGCTGGCATTTGCCGTGGGAGTTTTTATCGCATTTTCTCCAGCCTATGGGCTTCATACGGCCATGGTCGTCTTTTGCACGTGGCTCTTCGGCCTTAATTTTCTGGCCTTGCTGGCCGGAGCCTTTGTCAACAATCCCTGGACCATCGTGCCTATTCTCGGAGCCACTTATTGGACCGGGGCCTGGTTGTTGGGACGAACGGAGACGCCAACCTTCAACTGGGATGACCTCAGTTTCAACGGCATCTACGAACAAGTTGTTCCCTACATCGTTCCATTCGCGTTCGGTGGATTGATCCTGAGCGTGATCGGCGCGCTGGTCTCGTACCCGATTGCCTATCGACTGATCCTCAGATACCGCCCCTCACCCGGTGTCTCAACCACCCCGCCATTGCCGCCCCACGATCAGGTGGGCTAAGATGCTCACCTGTCATGATTTCATCCGAACAATCAAACGCGCCCTATGACGGATCGGCCTTGATTGCCGATCCCATTCACCGGTACGTCTCGTTCACGGTTCCCTATGCCGACCCCGATCCCCATGAACGCACCGAGAAAGATCTGATCGATTCACCCTGGGTCCAACGGCTGCGCTACATCTATCAACTGCAAAGCGCCCGGTGGGTCTATCCCTCAGCTGAACACACCCGCTTTGTGCACTCACTCGGCACGATGCACGTAGCCGGGCGATTCGCCCGGCATCTCTACCCCTTCCTCAAAAAAACTGTGAAAGACGTGCCTTCGGCCAACTATGTCGAAGAACTGCTGCGGGTAACTGCGCTCGTTCATGATATAGGCCACGGCCCGTTTTGCCATTTCTTCGATGAAAACTTTCTCCATGGGTTCCATCTCACGCATGAAAAGTTAGGACAGATCATCATTCGTGAGTATCTGGGGCCGATCATCAAAAAGATCCGCCGCAGCCCTTCGGGCCCCTTTGCGAAGGGAGAGGAACTGGATCCCGACCAGGTGGCGCATCTGATCCTCAAGGAGAAGGGCAAGGACAATTCACGGCTTCCACGTTGGCTGAACCTGCTCCAACCCGTTATCTCCGGCAGTTATACGGGAGACAACCTGGATTACGTCTTGCGGGATTCGTACATGTGCGGTGTGGCCGTAGGACCCGTCGATCTGACAAGACTGATTCACTATACGATTGTGACCGACAAGGGCTTCACCATTCACAAGACCGGACTCCCGGCCCTGCAAATGTTCCTCAACACCCGGATGTATCTATATTCCAATGTCTACTTCCACCGCACCACCAGAGCGATCGACATTCATCTGCGCGACATTTTCGGCGAAACCATGAAGCTGCTCTTCCCGCGAAACCCGCGCAAGCACATGGATGCCTATTGCAGGCTCACTGATTGGTCTCTCCTGGAAGAGGTCAGAGGCTGGAAGCGGACCAGCCTGAAATCGCGCCGCCGGCTGGGAGATGAGTGGGGTCGAATTTTGGACCGTGACGTGAAATGGAAGATGGCCTACAGCACGTCTCTGAAGGAGAAAGGGCAGGAGCGAGGGATGGCCTTCCCCAGCCAGCAGGAATTCGCGCAGCAGATCGCAAGAGAATTACCGAAAGCATTGAGGGGGCTGGAATTTCGTGTCGATATGGCGCCGCTCGATCCACGCCCCGACCCAAAAGACCGGCGCGGCAATCCGCTCTATGTCTATGATCCGGGAACTAAACAGGTATCGACGGAACCACTCGAAGAATTCCTGGATCTCTTGCCGACGAGGCTGATCCAATTTCGAATCTATTCGCACGACCACGCTCACGACGCCGCGCTGTCCCGTGCCGCTGCAACCATTCTGAACAAAGCGCCATCGAGCCTGGAATCGAATTATTAGCTACACTGCAACGCTCGTCGGCTGTGCCGGCTGGTTCTCGATCAGATAGGTTTTCCGTATTTTCATGGCAGTTCGCTGTTCCACTGTCGGAAAATGCGGCCCACGCTTCTTCACTGGAAATCGCCGTTCAAACCGCTCAATGACCTCACGCGCGTCCTTCGTCGCTCCGGAACGAACCAGGAGCAGTGAGAGCCGAAGATAGGCCGGAACAAGCAGCAGGAGATGCCGTACTTCTTTTACTTCGCTGATCACGTAGCGATATCCGGCAATAGACACGGCTTGATTGATTTTCTCGTAGCAGACCGCTTCAATCATGTGAATCCCCAGCCGATCGGTGTCTGCGCTGATACTCTGCTCCCATTGCCCATTCACCAACGCCCGCAGATCTTCAGGAGACAGTGAAAATCCGCCCTTCTTGGCGGCCCGCGCCCGTTCCACGACTGCTCTTGCCTCCAGCCAGGCCCCATACAATCCCACCAACACACCAAGACAAGGAATCGATCGTTGGCAGGTTCCGTCCAGAGGGGAAAACCCATTCTTGGCCACCTGCGACGGCAGGAATATCCGACCATGTGCCCGGGCACAGACCTCACACCGGCTGTCGTCGTCCGGCGTCACATAGATGTACATGCGGACACCAGAGCGATCGAAGATATCGACAGCCAAGATTCGCCCGGCCATGATTTGCAATTGGTAGTACTGCCAGAGAACCAACAGTCCAAGAATGGCCACCAAGTATGGTGTCACATCTGAAAAATGAATCCCCTCGAGCATGCGCGCTCCTCATTCGTGGCGAGGCCACTCTTGATGGAGGATAGCAACAGTCATTTTGATCGCCTAGAGAATTCACTATTTCCTAACAGAGTCAGTACCTTCCCTCTAAAGCATGAGACCATTCGTCTCTGCGACCAATCAAAGGCCATGGCTGCCTGGCACTGCATTAAGTGGCAGGGATCATGCATCACATTCCTATGGACGAAACCGCGTCCAGCTATGAGCCACTGTGCAAAAGGAGAGATACCATGCCGCTCACACGTAACCTGACGATCCTCGTGCTGGTGCTGTCGACCTGGCTGGGAGTCCCGGCCTATGCTCAACATGGCGGTGGGCAACAAGACGCCGTCAAAATCTTAAACGGCATGCCGCCGGATGTCCTGGCGAAGGTCCAGGCATTGGCGCAGATGCTTCAACAAGGGATCAAGGACGGCAAATTGACGGATGCGGAGGTCAAACAAGGGCTGATGTCCGGTCGCCTTGCAGAAAAACTCAAAGAGCTGAATCCGGGAGCAGACCAGCTTCTGGATGACATCAGCGCCGCCACGAAAGAAGGCACCGGACCCGGCGAAGAGAGCCTGATGCCCCTGCTGGGAGGATTGGGCATCTCGCCGAACTAGCAGGTCGTTGGCAAATCACAGAAATGAGGAAGGATAACCTGCCTTGATCAAGGAGGCTGTGCAGGGGTTATGACGGGCTGATGATCGCTTCCCCTACCGGGTGGCCGCCGTCGATACGGACGCGCCGTCCATCGACTTGCAGCCGCCCCTCGGAGAAGAGTTGCACAGCTCTGGGATAGATTCTGTGTTCTTGGACAAGGATGCGGTCCGCAAGGGTGTCGGAAGTGTCCCCGTCGAGAATAGGCACGGCCGCTTGCAGAATGATCGGCCCTTCGTCGACTCCTTCCGTGACGAAATGCACCGTGCAGCCGGCAAGTTTGCAGCCCCATTCAATGGCCTTCTTCTGCACCTCTAAGCCCGGAAACGACGGCAGTAACGACGGATGAATATTCATCATCCGATTGGCATAGGCATTGACCAGCACAGCAGTCACAATCTTCATGTAACCGGCCAATAACACCAATTCAACATTGTACTTTTCAAGCACCTCCAGCAGCGCACGATCATAGGCTTCGCGGCTGTCAGGCCGTCCGGCAAATGGTTTGGGGTCGACGAACAGGTCCGGCAGACCGTACTTGCGCGCCCGCTCCAGCGCTGCAGCGTCTTTCTTGTTGCTGATGATGGCCACGATGGTCGCGTGGACCTGCCCGGCTTCAATTGCATCGATCACCGCTTGCAGATTTGATCCGCGGCCTGACGCCAACACCGCCACGCGCAGTGGAGTCGTTCGCTTAATCGACATACTCCACCGCAGGCTCTTGTCCGGTTGATGGCGCCATTTCTCCGATCTGCCAGCCCCGATCTCCCAGGGTCGCCGCAGCGGCGAGCACGGCAGACACCGAATCGGACGGCGTCACAAGGATCAACCCGATACCCATATTGAATACCCGATACATTTCTTCGCGGTCCACCCGCCCCAAGCGGCTCATCACGTCAAAAATCGGCGGCGCCGGCCACGCCTTGCGGCTGATCCTGGCCCGCACCGCTTCGGGAAACACACGCGGCAAATTCTCTGTGATGCCTCCGCCGGTAATGTGCGCAATCCCTTTAATCGGACAATCTTGGAGAAGGGAGAGAATCTGCTTTGCATAAATTCTGGTTGGTGTCAGCAACACCTCGCCGAGTGGACGATCGAGTTCAGGTAATCGGCTCGTGACCGTCAATTTTGCCTGATCGAACAACACATGACGCGCCAGCGAGTAGCCGTTGCTATGCAGCCCCGTAGACGCCAACCCGATGATCGCGTCGCCCGGCTTGATCGTCTTGCCGTCAACGATTTTGGACTTCTCGACCACTCCGACAGCGAAACCGGCCAGATCGTATTCGCCGTCCGCATACATCGACGGCATCTCTGCCGTCTCTCCGCCGATCAACGCGCACCCGGCTTGGCGGCAGCCTTCGGCGATTCCTTTGACTACATCCTGAGCCTTCGGCACCGCTAACTTACCCGTCGCAAAGTAGTCGAGGAAAAACAGTGGCTCGGCTCCACTCACAGCAATGTCATTCACACACATGGCGACAAGATCGATGCCGATCGTATCGTGCCGATCCATCATGAACGCAATCTTCAGCTTGGTCCCGACACCATCGGTTCCGGACACGAGCACCGGCTCTTTGTATCGATCGGCCCGCAAGCCGAACAGGCCGCCGAACCCGCCCAGATCGCCCAGCACTTCCGGACGGAAGGTCGAGCGAACGAGCGGCTTGATGCGATCGACAAACTCGTCCCCCGCATCAATATCAACACCTGATTCCCGATAGGTAGTCATGGGCGCGCTATCTTAGAGGAGGGCCCTTACGGAGGTCAACGCAGTGAAGGGACTAT
Organism: Nitrospira sp. ST-bin4; assembly: GCA_002083565.1. GTDB lineage: Bacteria > Nitrospirota > Nitrospiria > Nitrospirales > Nitrospiraceae > Nitrospira_D. The sequence continues at coordinate 51,375 of MSXM01000040.1, forward strand.
CCGATTCTTTTTTTCTCATTTCACAACACGGGGCGGCGGGCCGTTTCTCACTGCGCGCATCCACCGCGCACATCATCCCGCTCTTCCCCCGGCCTGGGCGGAGCGCCTCCAGTTGACTGCACAGACGAAGCCTCACAGCTGTCGTAGCTTCGAGGAGAAGGAAAGCGGAAACTGACCGACTCCGCGAGGGAATTTCCGAAGGCTTCCGCTCCTCGAAGCGCCACGACAGCGCTTTGGTCGTGCGGAAGCTGGAGGCCCGCCGCCCCATATTATCCTTCCGGCCTCATCTCCACATCCAGCAATTTGATCTTTCGGTGCAGATGGCTTCGCTCGATCTGCAGATCTTCTGCAGTACGGGAGATATTCCAATGATGCTCCCGAAGCTTGCGGCCGATATACTCCTTCTCAAACGCATTCCGCGCGTCCCGTAGCGAATCGTAGGCTTTGGCAAAGAGCGGACTTGCAGTCTGGCCGCCTGCGTTGGAAGAGACGGAAGGGCCGGCCGCGCGCCCTTGGATCGACATGGCTGCTTGCGAGGCTTCGATGACATGCCCCGGCACCATGATCATCAGCCGCTCGATCAAGTTCCGCAGTTCGCGGATGTTGCCCGGCCAGTCGTAGGCCTGCAACAGATTCAGCGTCTTCTTGTCAATCGAACTGAAAGTCTTGCCTGCCCTTGTGGCGTAACGTCGCACGAAGTATTCGACGAGCATCAAGATGTCGTCTTTGCGTTCTCGCAGCGGTGGTATCTCGATGGGAAAAACATTGAGGCGATAAAAAAGGTCTTCGCGGAATTTCCCGTTGGCCACCGCTGCCTTGAGATCGCGATTAGTGGCAGCGATGATGCGGACATCTACGCGAATCGATTGCGTGCCACCCACTCGTTCGAATTCCCGTTCCTGTAGGATCCGTAAAAGTGCCACCTGCGTCTGCGGGAGCAGTTCGCCCACTTCATCAAGGAAAATAGTGCCGCCATCGGCAAGCTCAAATCGCCCCAGCCGCCTTTGTGTGGCCCCTGTAAAAGCGCCCCGCTCATGACCAAACAATTCCGAGGAGATAAGCGTCGGTGCAAGTGCGGCACAATTCACACTGACGAAGGCACGTCCAGATCGCCGCGATCGTTTATGGACAGCGCGGGCTATAAGCTCCTTGCCTGTGCCCGTTTCTCCTGCGATGAAGACGGTAGAGTCCGTCGGAGCGACTTTGGCAATCCGTGACAGAACAATGTTTAGCGCCTGGGACGAGCCGATGATTTCCTCGAACATCGAGGTACGATCCACTTCCTCACGCAACGCCATGTTCTCTCGATATAATTGATCCTTAAGCTCGCGGATTTCTGCCTCAGCGCGCTTCTGTTCCGTGAGATCGAGTACGAATGCAACTCCCTCCGAGCCGTCTGCCTGGAACAGGGCACCTCCAATCAGCACCGGGACGCGGCTACCGTCTTTCCGCACATATTCCTTCTCGAACGGCTGAAACGTCGCGGTAGCCTTAAGCTGCGCCATTGCGCGTTCGTCACGATTGCGCCATTCCTCAGGCGTCAAATCGGTCCAGCGCATGCCATCCGATACGAGATCTTCGCGGGTGTATTGCAGCATGCCGAGGAACGAGTCATTCGCTTCAATCAATTGGCCGTCAAGGTCCCACAAGCAGATCCCGACTACATCGGCATCCACCAACCGGCGGATCTTCGCCTCACGTTCCTGGAGCTCACGATACAGCCGGCTGGTCTCAACCAGTAGTTCCTGGCTTGTGCGGAGCTTCTGGCGTTCAAGCTCCGCTTCCATGCGAAGCCGCTCTTCACGTTCCGCAGTGTCACGGCGGAGATTTGCCATCTTGAGGTGCGCCTCAACACGAGCCAAAAGCTCCCGGGCCGTAAACGGCTTCACGAGATAATCATCCGCTCCGGCCTGTAGCCCCTCAATGCGGGACTCTTCGCCCGCTCGAGCAGAAAGCAAAATAACCGGTATGCTCGCGAGGCCTGCGTCGTCACGAATTGCTCGAAGGACGCCGAACCCGTCCATTCGCGGCATCATCACGTCGACGAGGCGTAGGGCGGGCTGCAGAAGTCGAGTTGCTTCCAGTGCGTGGCTGCCATCCGCGACGGCATGCACCTCATATCGGCTGGCGAGCAAGTGCCTAAGATATTGACGCATGTCTGCATTGTCATCCGCCACTAGGATCAATTCACGATTTCCCACGGGTTGGGGCTTTGCCGAAGGCATTTGCGGCGAGATCCTGGGCAACATCGTGTCCTCGCCCGTGCACCACTCATCGGGCAACCACCGGTGCGCCTCGTCGGCATACACGTCGGCCCTAATCCCTGTCGACGTGAGGGACCGTGAGGCCTGTATGCGCTCCGTCGGCAAATGCGCGGTGCCAAACGGAATCGTCACCGAGAATGTGCTGCCTTGACCAACCGCACTCTCTACTCGCACGTCGCCACCGTGCAGTTTGACCAGTTCTTGAACGAATGCTAGTCCGATTCCCGTGCCTTCGTAAGTACGTGCGTGCATACCCTCAATGCGGTGAAAGCGTTCGAACACTCGCTTGAGTTGGTCTTCGGGAATGCCTACGCCTGTGTCGCGAACCTGTAATTCGACAGTGCCGGCCACTGACTTCAACGTGACAGTTACGGTCCCTTTGAACGTGAACTTGAACGCGTTGGAGAGAAGGTTCGAGACCACCTTCTCCCACATGTCATGGTCTACGTACACCGGTTCGGCAAGTAGCTCGCATTCGACAGCGAAATGCAGGCCGGCATTCTCCATGGCCGATCGAAATACGCTGGCGATTTCCGCCGTGACGCGCCCGAGGTCTGTTGGCTCGTAGACGGCTTGCACGCGGCCAGCCTCGATTCGCGAGAAGTCGAGGAGTGTGTTGACAAGCTTTAGCAATCTGAGCGCATTTCGCCGCACCGTGACCAATTGCTCGTGTTGGTCCGGACTGAGCTGCCCTCGCGCGTCCTCTGACACTTCCTCGAGTGGTCCTAGCATCAGCGCTAGTGGAGTTCTGAACTCGTGGCTGACATTGCTGAAGAACGCGGTCTTGGCGCGATCGATTTCGGCAAGCGCCTCCGCGCGCTGGCGCTCTTGCTCATACGCTCGAGCGCTGGCCAGCCCGATCGCAATCTGTTCAGCGATCCGGCGGACGAACTGACGGTAGCTTTCGTCAAACGCGCGGCCGGGATGTATGCCCATCACGAGGAATCCGGCGGCCTCGCTATGCTCGCGCAACCGAATCGGCAGAACCGTGGCTTTTCGCGGAGGCGTTGGCCAGCCAGGGATGGACACTCCGGATGCACGCTCCCCCAGGTCCACCACGAGGCAATCGTTCGCTAGTGCAGCTTGCGTTCGCCAAATGCTCTCGCTGGTGGAGTCGATAACAGCTGGATGCAGAGCGACGTTCGTTTCTGTGCTGACGCCTGTTAGGCAAGCCTTTCGTTCGCCTGGCCGATACTCGTATAGAAAAGCAAACGGGGCACTGGAGCGATTCTGGCCCAAGGTGTCTGCGCTGACACGCCAGACTTCTTCCTCGTATCGTGCTTCGGCTGTTCGCGACGCCAAGTCCCGGAGCACTTGCCGGCGGCGGTCTTCAATCACCCGTTCCGTCATGTCGAGGGCGTTGGTCAACACACCACCGATCTTGCCGTTGTCGTCCGGGATCGGGCTGTAGGAAAACGCGAAGTAGCACTCCTCGAGGTAGTTGTTGCGGTGGAACGTGAACATCTGGTGGGTCAGTGTGCTAATAGGCTGCCCTTCGGTAAAAACCGTATCGAATCGAGGCCCGATGAAATCCCATGCCTCGGCAAGCACCTCGCGGCAACTGCGTCCCAGCGCTCCTGGGTGCTTTGTCCCTACGACAACCCCGTACGCATCGTTGTACAACATCGTGTAGTCCGAACCCCAGGAAATGAGCATCGGATGACCGGCACCTAGCACAATCCGCACGCAGGCTCGCAGGGACTGAGGCCATTGCTCCACGGGGCCCAGTACCGTTGTTGTCCAGTCGAAGGCGCGCATGCGTGCGCCCATCTTGCCACCACCGGCGAACACTGACTCGGTCAACTGTGTATTGGTGGGATCCATGTCGGAACCCTTTGACCCTGCAATTGGCAAGTGAGGCGCGTACTAATGCAATATTAATGCATTGTCGCTCTTCCGGTCGACCCCCGATCCCAAGCTTTGAAGAAATTGCTGCAAAACCAGTGTTTGACGCAGCCTCTGGCGCTTCATCTGCTACTATCCTGCTACCAGGACAGGACAAACTCGTCACATCGGCACACCAACTGTGCCAGATTTATCTTTTGTGGTTTCTTGTGAGGTTGGGGTTGTCTGAGGTAGGGGTATCAGTCCCAGCTCCGCACGATCACATCGTGAGGACAGCCGCCCCTTGAAAGCGTCCCGCTTTCAATTCTTGTAATGCGCGGTTCGCTTGTTCGAGAGGAAAGCGGACTGTGTGTGGTTTGATAGGAATTGCTGCCGCTTCGCGCAGCAGATCGAGCCCGTCCTGCCTGGTATTGGCCGTCACACTCCGGATGACACGCTCCCCGAACACCTCGCGATCGTAGTCCAAGGAGGGAATCGGAGACATATGGATGCCGGCCAGCGCGAGCGTGCCACCGCGTTCGAGCGCACGCAGCGCCGGCGGAACCAATTCGCCGGCAGGTGCGAAAATAATCGACCCATGCAGCTTATCGGGCGGCATCTCTGTCGCTCCGCCGATCCATACAGCTCCCAGCTGTCTGGCCAGCTCTTGATGCTCAACCTTGAGCGAGCTGACATAAACCTGGCAGCCCCAGTGCCGTGCGATCTGGATGGCGATGTGTGCCGATGCGCCGAATCCGTACAGGCCAAGCCGCTGGCCCGGTTTGATTCCGCTGAGCCGCAGCGCGCGATAGCCAATGATGCCCGCACAGAGCAACGGCGCGGCTTCCTCGTTCGAAAAGACCGGCGGGATCGGATAGGCAAACCGCCCAGGCAGGACGGCATATTCCGCATACCCTCCATCGACCTGATAGCCGGTGAACCGCGCCGTCTTGCAGAGGTTTTCACGTCCGCTGGCGCAGAATTCACACCGATTGCATGTGCCTTGAAGCCAGGCGAGCCCGACGCGATCCCCTTCTCGGACATCCTGCACGTCTTGGCCGACCTGCACCACAGTTCCGACGGCTTGATGGCCCGGTATCAATGGAAGTGTGATGCCGGGCAACTCACCTTCTACGACGTGCAGATCGGTCCGGCATACCCCGCACACATGAATTTTCACCAGCACCTGATCCGCTTCCGGTTTCGGGAGCGCGCGCTCGCGCAACTCGAGCCGGTTGTCCGATACATCGCCGGTCCGATTCAGCACCATTGCTTTCATGTCAGCCATCGGGGTGTCATGTTTCGCGATTCATGGAGTCTTGGCTTTGATGCATTCGATTTCCAGATGGATCTGCACATCGTTGCCGACGACCAGCCCGCCGTTGTCGAGCGTTTTGTTCCACACCATACCGAAGTCCTTGCGGTTCAGTGTGCCGTTGGCGCTGAAGCCGGCCCTGGTGTTGCCCCAGGGATCTTTGGCGACACCGTTCAAGGTGCCGATGAGCGTGACTTCCTTCGTGATGCCGCGCAGGGTCAAGTCACCGATGGCTGTGAAGGTGTCGCCTTGCTTTTTGGCATGTTTCAGTTTGTACGTCATCGTTGGAAACTGTGCGACGTCGAGAAAGTCGGCCTGACGCAGGTGGGCATCGCGCTTGTCGTGATTCGTATCGATGGACGCCGTGTTGATCGTCGCTTCGATCGCCCTGACCGTCTTGGCGTCTCCATCCATGTCGACGAATCCCTTGTAGTCCGTGAAACGCCCGGCGGTCTTGGAGACCACCATGTGCGTGACACGAAACTCGATGAGCGAATGGTCGGGATCGATATCCCACCGAGCCGTTTCGGCTCCGACGCCGCTTGGCAGTCCGGCCAGCCATCCGCATAGTGCCGCGCACGCGATCCAGCGCCATCGGGAACTCATCTGGTTGCCTCCATAGTGCAGGGTTGTCGTCGCCTGTCTTCCTCAGGGCTTGGGCATGAGAGGCGCCGTATTTGGCCGTGGGCTGAGCGGGATTGAGGCCGGCCTCACATCACGCGCGCCCAGCCGCGCGCCGGTCCGCATCCGCACATGCACGTCGACTGGCTCAGATCCCACATTCTCGGGAAAGGGAGGAAACGGCTGCGCATCGACGACGGCATAAATGCCGGCCTCGTTGATTTCGCGCGAGCCGGAGCCCTTTTCAATCTGGATCAATTGAGCCCGCCCGTTTGGGTACATGCGAAACCGGACATGAACGGTTTCGCTTGACGGAGTATGGCGCACCTGGTGCGCCGTGCGGCCCCAGCTTTGGCTCAGGAGCGCACTGACATGCTGCCAGTAGGCCGGTCCAGGTCCCGGTCCCGGGGTAGGCAACGGCAACAGATTTTCTTCCGCCAGCGAGTTGTCGGCGATGGGTGTCGCCTCGGGCGGAAGGTCATCGTCGCCGGTGTCTTCCTCGCCGGGCTCGTACAGACGTGGAGGGGGAAGATCGTCGTGGTTGCTTTGCGGCACAGATGTTCCCAACGTGACATAGACGATCCGTTTCATCACCCGCTCCGGTTTCTTGCCGGTCTGAGCCCGAGCGAATGTGACTTGGATGCGCGCGACTTTCGGAGACACGGAGAGTTTCCCCGGGGCGATGGGTTCGAGAATGGCGGTGGCGTGCATCTCCTTGGAGCGGGAATCCGGTTCCATCGTGACGATCTGCCGTTCGAAGTGAATTGATTCACAAATGGCGATCACGGGGGTGTGGTCCTGACCAGTTTCGTAGAGCGTCAGCGACAATTTCAGCGGGTTGCCGACGCGAATATCTCCGGACGTGTCCAGACCGGCAAAGTCAAAAGCGACCCAACGGTTTCCCTGTGAGACCGGTTGCCCCGTGTTGGAAGGGGACGCGGCGTGAAGTTCCGGCTGGAAGGCAGGCCCGCCCGAGGATGCCCAGAGAAGGCCTACCATGAGCGCAACAGATCGAAAGCGTGGAAGGCGCATGTTCTTGGCATCCTACTCATCGTGGCGATGTCATGCAAGCCGTGGTAAATGTAGTGGCATGAGAGTCCGGTACGAAGTCGTCTGGAAGCGAGTTCCTTGTGAAGCGCAGGAAGGTGGGACGAAACGGAAGCGGATCTCATCTTTTTTGTCTGCGACCTGCGAGATACGCTTCGCGAGATACGAACAACAACGAACAGAGCCGAGTCTCTGCTGCTTTTCGGCTTACACAGATGGATGGCTATACGAACTTTGCCGGGCTGATCAGGATGCCCAATGTACGCAGTTGGTATAGAATAGTTCCATGAGAGCCCTGGTCAAAACAATGAGTGCTCCGGGTTTGACTGCAACAAGTTGGCCGGACCCCACTCCCGGCCCGCGCGAGGTTGTCGTCAAGGTTGCCGCGACCTCGCTGTGTGGAACTGACGCCCATATTTATCGTTGGGACGAGTGGGCTCAAGGGCGTGTCCATCCTCCGCGTATCATCGGCCATGAGTTATGCGGCCACGTGGTGGAGGCGGGGCGTGAAGTATCGCTGGTGAAGGTCGGCGATTATGTCGCAGCCGAATCGCACATTACGTGTGGTGCGTGTTTTCAATGCCGAACCGGGCAGGCGCATGTCTGCAAGCAGTACCGAATCCTTGGTATCGATTGCGACGGCTCGTATGCCGAGTATGTCACGCTGCCCGAAGGTGTCTTGTGGCGCACCGCTGCGGAGATTCCTCCGGAGTTTGCCTGTGTTCAGGAACCCCTGGGGAACGCCGTCGATGCTGCTCTCGCCGAAGACCTCACCGGCCAGACGGTTTTGGTGACGGGCTGTGGGCCGACCGGTCTATTTGCTATCGCCGTCGCCCGTGTATCGGGCGCGGCGGTCATCATCGCGACTGACACGAGCGAGTACCGTCTGGGATTGGCCAAACAAGTGGGTGCAGACCTCACGGTGAATGTGAAGACCGCTCATCTTGAGGCAGTCAATGAGGCGATTCGTGAGCTGACGGCCGGTGAAGGAGTTGATGCAGCGTTGGAAATGTCGGGCAACCCTGCCGCGCTGCACCAAGCCTTTCGTGCCGTGAAAAACGGCGGACGAGTGACCCTTTTCGGGATTCCAACCGGCCAGGTGTGCTTCGACCTTCCAAACGAAATCATTTTTAAGGGCATTCGCGTGTATGGAGTGACAGGCCGGCGTTTGTTCGGGACGTGGTATAGGCTGGCGGGGCTCTTCAAGGCAGGCCTGAATATCCGACCGGTGATCACGCATTCCTTCCCGATGGCCGAATTTGCGACAGGATTCGATTTGATCCAATCCGGGCAATGCGGGAAAGTGGTGTTGATTCCGTGAGCTGACAGGCCACAGGCTGACAGGCGGGCAAGGCCCCAAAAACAGCTGGTGATCAGCGAATACACCTGTCAGCTTGGTCCCCTGTCAGCTTGTCAACTGTGCCGACGATATGGCGTACACATCCCTTAAAAAAGTTCTTGAACAACAGCTTGCCGACATCCGTGCGAAAGGCCTCTACAAGTCCGAGCGGCGCATCCTGGGGCCACAAGGCTCGGATATTCTGGTGGATCGTGGCCCGGTCCTGAATCTTTGCGCCAATAATTATCTCGGATTGGCAAATCACCCGGAGATAGTTCAAGCGGCTATGGACGGCTTGAAGACCCACGGATACGGTATGGCTTCGGTGCGCTTTATCTGCGGCACACAGGATCTGCATAAACGGCTGGAACGGGCAATCAGCGAGTTTCTAGGCACTGGGGACACGATTCTCTATAGTTCCTGTTTCGATGCCAACGGAGGATTATTCGAAGCGCTGGTGGACGAGCGCGATGCCGTCATCAGCGACGCGTTGAACCATGCCAGCCTGATTGACGGTATCCGGCTTTGTAAGGCGACACGATTGCGATATGCCCATTCGGACATGGGTGAACTTGAAGGGCGGTTGAAGGCATCGCAAGACAGCCGGCTGCGGCTCATCGTAACCGACGGAGTGTTTTCGATGGATGGGGATTTGGCCAGGCTTGACCGGATCATCGACCTCGCCGAGCGGTACGATGCGGCGGTGGTCGTGGACGACAGCCATGCGACCGGTGTTCTTGGTCCCCAGGGGAGGGGCACACCGGCCCATTACGGCCTGGCTGATCGCGTGGACATCGTCACAAGCACCCTGGGAAAGACACTGGGTGGGGCCACGGGAGGGTTTACATCAGGCAAGGCTGAGATCGTCGAATTGCTTCGTCAACGGTCGCGACCCTACCTGTTCTCGAATGCGCTTCCACCTGTTGTGTCGGCCGGAGCCTTGCGCGCACTGGACCTTGTGGCGAAAGGGGATGAGTTGCGCATGCGGCTTCATGCCAACGCGGCGTTTTTTCGCGCCCAGCTGACTGCCATGGGATTCCGTCTCATTCCGGGCGAACATCCTATTATTCCCGTCATGTTGGGCGAGGCTGCGCTTGCCTCGTCGATGGCCGAAGCGCTGCTAAACGAGGCCGTGTACGTAGTCGGATTCAGCTACCCCGTCGTGCCCGAAGGTCGGGCACGAATCCGTGTCCAGATGTCGGCGGCCCACACGAGAGCCCAGCTGGAACGGGCTGTGGAGGCCTTTGCGAAGGTGGGTCGGGCGCTGGCCGTCATTCAGTGAAACCTGCCGATCCGAATTGACTTTTTGCAGTCGTCCCAGTATTCTCCAATCCTTTCTCAGAGAAGGAGCGAGGGGTATGAAAGTCATTCTGCAAGAGACGATGGACGGGGTGGGGCACCTCGGCGATGTCATCAACGTGGCCGATGGATTTGCCAGGAATTTCCTGTTGCCTCGCCGCAAAGCGGTTGAAGCCGACAGCCGGAGCATCAAAGCTTTCGAGCATGCCAAACGGGCGGCGGCGGAAAAGGCCAAGAAGGAAAAGCTGGAGATCGAGACTCATGCCAAGAAGGTGTCGGCGGTGACGCTGACCATCGAGGCGCAAGTGGGCAAGGACGACAAGATGTTCGGTTCGGTGACGGTCAAGGATATTGCTGAAGGGTTGGCCGCGCAAGGTTTCACTGTGGACCGGCGGAAGATTCAATTGGGGCAGCCGATCAAGGAATTGGGAACCGTCACGGTGCCCATCAAGATGCCGAGAGATGTGACGGCCACGGTGACTGTGTGTGTCGTGAAGAAACCGGAAGTTGAAGCGCCGGCCCAGCCGTAGGATTAAGAGAGAACAAAATGTACGAGGGAATCGGATCAATCGATGTTCTGAAATCCGCGGACCCCGATGTCTACGCGGCGATTGAGGCGGAAGAAACGCGGCAGCGAGACAAGCTGCTGTTGATTGCCTCGGAGAACTTTGCCAGTCCCGCCGTGCTCGCCGCACAGGGTTCTGTGTTGACCAATAAGTATGCGGAGGGGTATCCCGGTAGACGGTATTACGGCGGGTGTCAGCACGCCGACACGGTCGAAGACCTTGCGATTCAACGGTGCAAGGAGATCTTCGGAGCAGAGCACGTCAACGTGCAGCCGCATTCCGGTTCGCAGGCCAACATGGCGGCCTACCTGTCGGTATTGAAGCCGGGTGACACGATTCTTGGGATGGATCTGGCCCAAGGGGGACATCTGACTCATGGAAGCAAAGTCAACTTCTCCGGTATTCTCTTTCGCGTGTTTTCATATGGAGTCGACAGGCAGACAGAAACTATCGATTATGATGCGGTGCAGAAGGCCGCTGAGGAATGCAGGCCCCGTATGATCGTGGTGGGCGCCAGCGCGTATGCCCGCGTATTGGACTTCCCACGATTTCAAGCCATCGCCAAATCAGTCGGCGCATACCTATTAGTTGATATTGCCCACATTGCCGGTCTTATTGCCGCAGGGCTGCATCCCAATCCCGTACCCTATGCGGATTTTGTAACCACGACAACGCATAAGACTCTTCGGGGCCCGCGCGGTGGGGTCACGATGTGCAAGGCCGAGTATGCGAAGGGCGTCGACAAGCTGGTGTTCCCCGGTTTGCAGGGCGGGCCGCTTATGCATGTGATTGCGGCCAAAGCCGTCGCGTTCAAGGAAGCCTTGTCTCCATCGTTCAAGCGCTATCAACAGCAGGTCCTCACCAATGCGAAAGCGCTGGCACAAGGGCTGATGGACCACGGGTACAAGATTGTTTCCGGCGGGACCGATACCCATCTCATGTTGGTTAATCTCTCGAATAAGGGGATTACGGGGAAGGACGCCGATGCGGCTCTTGATGCGGCGGGTATTATCCTGAACAAGAATGCCGTCCCCTACGACGAAAAGCCGCCGGCGGTGGCCAGCGGCATCCGGCTGGGTTCTCCGATCGTCTCGACGCGAGGGATGCGGGAGCCGGAGATGAAACACATTGTGAAGTTGGTTGATCGTGTGCTGCAGCACCCGCAAGAACCGGCGGTGCTGGAAGAGGTTCGCCTGGAAGCCAAAGCACTGTGCAACCGGTTCCCTATCTTTCATTCCTACTGACGAGTCCCCATTCATGAGCCAGGGTCACCGCCTGTGAAATGTCCCTTCTGCGATGAGCTGGAAGACAAGGTGGTCGACTCGCGGATGGCCAAGGAAGGCGAAGTCATCCGCCGTCGCCGCGAGTGCATGGGGTGCCGCCGCCGCTACACCACATATGAGCGGGTCGAGGAGATTCTCCCGGTTGTCGTCAAGAAAGACGGCCGCCGCGAGTCATTTGACCGGGCCAAGATCCTTTCCGGGATTAAGAAAGCCTGTGAGAAACGGCCGATCAGCACCGCGACGATTGAAGACGCAGCTGATCGGATCGAAAAGCGGATCCAGGAGATGGGCGAGAGCGAAATTAAAAGCCGGGTGGTGGGCGAGGAAGTGATGAAAGAGCTGCATCAGTTGGATCAGGTCGCCTATGTCCGGTTTGCGTCCGTGTATCGTGAGTTCAAGGACATTGATCAGTTCATGGATGAGCTGAAAGTTCTGGCTCAACAGCGCCGCGAGCGTTGAGCTCAGGTTCTTTGAGCCGCCTTCGCGTTTCTCCGCGTCACCCCCGACTGATGTAAGCGGCCTCGATCGTCCGTCCCAGCGAACAGTGTGCGCGGAGCGTCGAAGACATGGCCACCCTGCAATCTCAGCGAAATCGACGAAAAACAGCGAGTTTCGGCACCACCAATGTCGCCATCATCGGCGCAGGCCGTGGCGGCACGGCGCTGATGGAAATCTTTGCGGACGACCCCCTCGTGCGGATCGTTGGAGTGGCAGAGGTTGATCAGCAGGCGCCCGGAGTGAGCCTTGCCAAGCAGCTGGGAATTCCGGTCACCCGAGACTATCGGCAGTTGTTGGCGATGGAACGCGTCGATTTGATTATCGATGTGTCAGGCAATGCCGAAGTGTGGCAATTGCTTCAGGACTTCCATCGGATGGGCGTGACGATCATCGGGGGCGCCAGCGCCAAATTCATGTGGGAGCTGATCGAGGCCCGTATCCGTGCGACGGCGGAGATCGAACGGACGCTCAACAAGTATCAGTCCCTCTATCGGTTGTATGTCAAAGAGACCGGTGCGGCGGTGACGGATGAACGCACCCGCATTGCCTGTGACATCCACGACGGGTTCATCCAAAGCCTGGCGGGTGTCAATTTCAAGCTCGATCTGTGCCTGCAGCTGATGCGAAAAAATCCGAAAGCCGGGCTGGCCACCATCAAAGAGAGCAAGGCGCAACTCAAACTCGCCATTCAGGAAGCCCGCCAGGTGATCTTCAACCTGCGGCCGCTTCATTACGACAAGATGGAATTGATTCCTGCGCTGACCAACTATCTCAAATCGTATGAGATTGAGTCGCATATCGCCGCCAAGTTCACCGTCACGGGCGATGAGCAGACTCTCTTTCCACGGACCAAGATCTTCCTCTTCCGCATCATTCAGGAGGCCTTGAGCAACGTCCATAAACATGCAAAGGCGGATCGGGTGTCGATCCGGCTGGAGATCGGTCTGGAAATGCTGCGGGTTACGATCACCGACAACGGTGTGGGGTTCGATATGGAGACTGTCCTGCGCGATCCTGAGAAGTGGGACCATTTCGGAATCAAAGGGATTTTGGAGCGGGCCAGGCTGGTCGGCGGGGAAGGGCGAGTCGAATCCAAGAAGGGTCGAGGTACAAAGGTCGTCGTCGAAGTGCCGTTGTTCGATAAGGACAAGAGGGAGGATGCGAGTCATGGAGAAAATTAAGGTGTTGATCGCCGACGATCATCGTGTCGTCCGTGAAGGTCTGGCGGCGATTCTCAAGACCAAGGACGACATCCATGTCCTGGGTGAGGCGCAAGACGGCATTGAGGCGGTGGAAAAAGCCCGCGCCCTGCTTCCGGACGTGATTTTAATGGATGTCAGCATGCCGCGGATGGGCGGTGTCGAGGCGACCAGACAGATCAAGCGCGAGTTTCCACACATCGGCATCGTCGCCCTGACGATGTATGAGGAACAGCAGTATATCTTTGATCTGGTTCGGGCCGGCGCTACAGGCTACTTGCTCAAGGATTCGGAGTCGTCGCAGATCGTCGCCGCCATTCGGGCGATTTCTCGCGGCGAATCGCTCATTCACCCATCCGTCGCCAGCAAGATCTTGGCGGAGTTTTCGCTGATGGCCCAGAAAAAGGGCAAGAAGTCGGCCTGGGCCGAGCACGATTTGACCGAGCGGGAGATCACCGTCCTCCGATTGGTCGCCGATGGAAAAACGAACAAGGAGATTGCCAATAATCTCGACTTGAGTGAAAAGACCGTGAAGAATCACGTCCGAAACATTTTCCACAAGCTGCAAGTGTACGATCGCACGCAAGCCGCCATTCTCGCGATCCGCAAAGGACTCATCGAATTGGATCCGCGCCCGTAAATTCCGCTTCGCCCCAGTCGTTCATCAACCCCGCTTCGTCTGCTCTGCAGACGCTGCGAGGCGAGCCTCGTAGTGTCGAAAAGCCGTTACCGCATGGTGTATGGCTGAACCGGAATTAGTTGTGGGTGCTGAGTGGCAAGTGGCGAGGCGCACACCGCCATTGGCTGCTACCCCGGACGCCTCATCCCGTAACCCTCACCATCAAATGTTATCAGTGATACGTGCTTGTTCCCCGTGAGCTACAAGCTGGTTTTGCTGTAATACGAGAACTGTAATTTTCTTGTTCCGGCACAAAAGTCCGGTAGGATCGATCTCTGCGATCTCACTCATTATTGGGCTGGTATCCGGAGCAGTTTGGTATGGAGTCAGAACACAGAGGTTCGCTCGTTGAGTCGGTCGGTCGATCGGTTCGAGGGTTGTTAGGCCGATTGACGGGTCTCTTCCTTCTATTGGCGGTGAGCCCGCTGGTCATCGCATCGGTCCTCATCCTACATAACGGGCAAGCAGCCTTGGAAGAGAATATCGGCCTCCAGCTTTCGGCTCAGGCTGAGCATATTGCTGAGAGCCTCGATCATCTGAGGGCCAACGGTCAGGCCTCACTGAAGGATTGGGCCAAACTGTCTGTGATGCATGATCTGAATGAGGGTGATGCAGGCGGGCGTATCACCGAGACCTTAACCGCTTTGGTACAGGGGCAGCCGGTCTGGAACCCGTTGATGGCCATCTCACCGGGTGGGAAAGTGGTGGCGGCGAGCTCTCCTAATCGGATCGGGGAATCCGTAGCAGAGCAGATCTGGTTTCACCACAAACCGACGGATCCGTACCTGAAATGGGAGCCGTTCCAGTGGAAAACGCAGGAGGGAGGCTACTATTTTTTGGCGCCGATTGTTCACGAAGGGAAATCTCAGCCGTTGATCGGCTA
>MSXM01000041.1 GCA_002083565.1 Nitrospira sp. ST-bin4
ATAGAGAAAGAAGTGCTGGATGCGCTGGACATCGATCAGGTTCTCATGCAACCCTCCTCTCAGGCAATTCCTGTCTAGCAGGCGCTACTCATCCTGAATTGATAGGGCGGTCTTCGAAGGAAGACCGCCCTATCGCGTGTTTGTCCCCTTCCATCGATTCTTGTCGCTCCCACTGGGCTATGTTAGAGTCCATCCTCATTTTTGAGAGGAGAGAGGATCGAGTGCGGGGATGAGCAAGACCTACGATCACCAGGCTGTTGAAGCGAAGTGGCAGGCCTACTGGGAAGCGCATCGCCCATTTCGGGCGATGGACGACCCATCCAAGCCCAAATTCTATTGTCTCGACATGTTTCCCTATCCGTCCGGCTCCGGACTCCATGTCGGCCATCTCGAAGGCTATACGGCGACCGACATCGTGTCCCGCTACAAGAGAATGCGCGGCTTCAACGTGCTGCATCCGATGGGCTGGGATGCTTTCGGCCTGCCGGCTGAACAGTACGCGGTAAAGACCGGTATTCACCCCGCGATTACGACCGCCCAGAACATCGCGACATTTAAACGCCAAATGAAACGGGTGGGACTGTCCTATGATTGGGATCGGGAACTCAGCACCACGGACCCCGACTACTATCGCTGGACGCAATGGATTTTCTTGAAACTGTTCGAGCATGGATTGGCCTATGTCGCTGAAGTGCCGGTCAATTGGTGCCCCGCGCTCGGCACAGTGCTGGCTAACGAAGAAATCGTTGATGGCAAGAGCGAGGTCGGGGGTTTTGACGTCATCCGCAAGCCGATGCGGCAATGGGTGCTCAAGATTACCGCCTATGCCGATCGCCTGCTCGAAGACCTGAAGCTGGTTGAATGGCCGGCGAGCACGTTGGAGATGCAGAAGAACTGGATCGGACGTTCCATTGGCGCGGAGGTTGATTTCTCGCTGTCTGGGACCAAGGGAATCATCCGTGTGTTCACGACCAGACCAGACACGCTGTTCGGTGCCACCTATATGGTGCTCGCCCCCGAGCATCCGTTGGTCGATGTCGTCACGACGGGCGGGCAAAAATCCGCCGTCCAAGCCTATCGTGAGACGGCGGCGACCAAGAGCGATCTGCAACGGCAAGAGCTCGACAAGGACAAGACCGGAGTGTTTACCGGCGGCTACGCCGTCAATCCCGTCAACGGTGAACAGCTGCCGATCTGGATTGCCGACTATGTGCTGATGAGCTATGGCACCGGGGCCATTATGGCGGTTCCGGCGCATGACGAACGGGACTGGGCGTTCGCCCGTCGGTATCAGCTGCCGATTCGAGAGGTGATTGCTGGCGGGACTGTCGCTGATGCAGCCTTTACCGATACAGAGCGCGGCACAGTCATAAACTCCACGACTGCAGACGGTGCACTATCCATCGATGGGCTGAAGCCATCCGAGGCTATCCCGAAAATGACGGAATGGCTGGCCAAGCAGGGGAAGGGAGCCAGAGCAGTCAATTATAAGCTTCGCGATTGGCTGTTCGCCCGGCAACGATATTGGGGCGAGCCGTTTCCGATCAACTGGGTGGAGGGAGAGCCATGCCCGATTCCTGAAGAGCAACTGCCGTTGGTTCTGCCGGAGACGAGCAACTTCAAGCCGTCTGGAACGGGGGAAAGTCCGCTGGCGAATTTAGAGGAGTGGCTGGTGACGACTGATGCCGCGACAGGCAAACCGGCCCGCCGTGAAACCAATACCATGCCGCAATGGGCCGGGTCCTGCTGGTATTACCTCCGGTTTATTGATCCGAGCAACCGGGCACAACTTGTCGATCCCGCCAAAGAACGCTATTGGATGCCGGTGGATCTTTACATCGGCGGCAGCGAACATGCAGTGTTGCATCTCCTGTACTCCCGTTTCTGGCACAAGGTCCTCTTTGATATCGGCCTGGTGAGCACTCCGGAGCCGTTTAAGAAGCTGGTGCATCAGGGTATCGTGCTCGGCGAAGACAACCAGAAAATGTCCAAGTCACGCGGCAACGTCGTAAATCCTGACGAGATCATGGACCAGTTCGGCGCAGACGCCGTGCGGCTCTATGAAATGTTCATGGGCCCGCTCGAAGCGATGAAGCCCTGGAGCACCAGAGGGGTGGAGGGCATTACGAGATTTCTGGATCGGACGTGGCGGTTGATGGTCGATGACCAGGGACGATTGTCGAATGCGGTCGTGACCTCGGCGCCGAGCCTTGATCATCGGCAATTGCTGCATCGGACGATCAAGAAGGTGACGGAGGACATCGACGCGTTGCATTTCAACACAGCCATCTCGCAGATGATGGTCTTTACCAATGAGATGACGAAGGTCGAACAACGGTCGAGATCGGTGATCGAGCCGTTCGTACTCCTGCTGGCGCCCTTTGCTCCGCACCTCGCCGAGGAACTCTGGGTGATTCTTGGGGGGAAGCCAAGTGTCTCGCAGCAACCCTGGCCCATCTTCGATCCGGCCCTGACCGTGAGCGACCGATTGACGATTCCGATCCAGGTCAACGGCAGGTTGCGGGCAAAGCTCGAAGTCGGCGCCGAGGCGACACGAGATCAGATCGAGGGTATGGCCAGGGAGGAAGCGGTTGAATGGCTTCAAGGCAAGGAGCCGAAGAAGATCATCTATGTTGAGAAGAAGCTGGTCAATTTCGTGATATGAATAGGCGCGAGGGGCGCGAAGTGCAGGAAAAGCGAGACGGCAAAGAAGGGCATATCGACCGCGGCCGGTGGTGGGTATGTCGCGCAAGTCTGGCTGTTCTGGCCTGTCTCGCACCGGCGTTGCTGGCCGGTTGTGGCTATCAGTTTCGCGTAGAGGGGGCTGGTCCGACAATCGGCGGCGCCAATTCATCCGTTTCGCAGGAGCCGACGCCGCGCCTGGTGATCCGGTCGCTGGTGAATAAGAGCTTCGAACCGAATCTGGAAACGCGCTATACCAACTACTTGCGTCATGAATTTTCATCCGGCAGCGGAACGGAGGTCGTGCCGGACTCCGAGGCGGCCGATCTCGTTTTGACCGGAGAAATTCTGTCGGTAAGCCTACCGACGCTGAGTTTCAGCCAAACCACCACGTTGGAAAGCAGAGCAGAAGTGGTGATAATGGTCAAGGTCGAAGAAACCAGGACGAAAAAGGTCGTGTGGTCGCAGCTGGCCAAAGGCTCATCCGAGTTCTATGTCACGCCCGACCTCCAGTTCAATCGAGCCCTGCAGAATCGCGCGATGGAGCAGGCGGGCCGCTTTGTAGCTGCCGATTTGGCGGCGCGGTTTCTCTTGCACCTCGAATCGGGCGGGCTCACCAGGCGGGCGGCTTCTCCGGCGCCGGCCGCACCTTAATTGGATCGAGCGATCGTCATGGCCATCACGCTGAACCCATACCAACTTGAATCTACATTGAAAGAGAAGCCCCCCGGGCCGCTGTACCTCGTTGTGGGAGAGGAAGATCTGCTCAGGGATCATGCGCTGGTTGTATTCAAGACCCTGGTGCTTGGGGAGGGCGGTGAGTTCAACTACGATCTGTTCTATGGCGATGAAGCGAGCGGGGAAGATATCCGAAGCTGCGCTTCGCAAATGCCGGCCTTCGCGGAGCGCCGGTTGGTGGTCGTGAAGGGAGCGGAGAAACTTTCTGCCAAAGAAGCCGAAGCCCTGCTTGATTACCTGAAGGAACCGGTGGAGACGACGACTCTGGTATTTCTGAGTCAGAAACTGGATGGCCGGTTGAAGTTCTCTCAGGCGCTGGGCCGCACAGCCGTGATGATCGACTGTGCACCACTGCGAGAGGCACAGCTGATTCCCTGGATCGCGCGTGAGGCAGGGAGAGCGGGGATCAGGCTGGAGGAGCAGGCCGGCCATGCGTTGAGAGAAACCGCCGGGGGATCGCTCCACGGACTGCGCCGAGAACTGGAGAAGCTGGCCTCCTATGTGCCGCCGGGCCGCGCGGCGACCGCTGCCGACGTACACGTCCTTCGAGGCATTGAGCCTGGGGCCTCGGTATTCGATCTGACACTCGCGATTGCCCAGAGTGATCGCGGGAAGGTCCTGTCAATTCTGGCGCGCAATCTGGAAGCGGGCGAAGCTCCGTTGCGTATTCTGGGCTCGCTGGCCTGGCAGTATCGCCGTCTTTGGAAGGTCAAAGAGTCGCTGGCTACCGGTGGCCGCGAAGGAGAGGCAGCCAGGGCCTTACGGATGGATCCGATGAAAGTCGGGCAGTTTTTGAACAGGTTTTCGGATGCGCAACTGCACGCGGCGTCCCGCCTGTTTCTCGAGGCCGACGGCAAACTGAAAGGCGGTACCAACAGCCGCCCCAAGATCGTGATGGAGCGGCTGCTGTTGAGTCTGTGCGAATCTGGGAAGAAGCCGGCGGGCGATCCACCGTCCCGTCCCCCCGTTCCGGCGGAGCGGGGCACATCCCGCACGCTGTCGAATGTGCGGACGATCAGGAGCGGGAAGCAGACAGGCCGTTGACATGCAGTGTCAGCCGAGAAATGCGTCGAGATGCGGTGTTGCGCTTGAGCGCGCCTTTCGTCACGGCTTTCCCGATCGCAGACACGGCTTCGCGCAAGAACGTCTTGGCGTCATCCGTCTTTTTCTCAGCCACGGCAGACTGGACTTTTTTTACCACCGTCTTTACGGTGTTCATGGTCGAACGGTTCCGTTCACGCCGATGTTCGGCTTGGCGGGCGCTTCGAATCGTAGATTTGTGAATCACAGGCATTGTCTATTCCTCCAGAAGGAAAGTTGTCTTGTATCATAGGGGCTTGTGAATCGTCAAGGATCAGGGCCTGGAACAGGAGATACGTTATGTCAAAACTAGTGGCGCGTGACCGCTTGATCTTTGCGCTGGACGTGCCGTCTGCCGAGGAGGCGGAGCGGCTGTTGGACCTTCTCCAGGGCCAGGTTTCCTTTGTCAAGGTCGGGCTGGAGCTCTATACCGCGGCGGGACCGGACATGGTGAAGCGGGTGGTCGAGCGGGGGATGCGGGTATTTCTTGATCTGAAGTTCCTCGACATCGAGGAAACCGTTCGCCGGGCAACGGCGCGGGTGGCTGCGATGGGTGTCGATTTTCTCACGGTCCATGCCAACCGGAAGGCGCTTAAGGCGGCGGTGCAGGGCAGGGAGGGATCGTCGCTCAAGCTGCTGGCTGTAACGGTACTCACGAATTTCGACGGCCAGGATTTGCGTGATATGGGCATTCAGCGGACCGTCCAGGATCTGGTGGCGGCCAGGGCACTGCTTGCTTCGGAGGTCGGTTGCGACGGAGTTGTGGCATCCGGTGAAGAGCCGGAGGCCATCCGGCAGAAAGTCGGACCTCGCTTCGTGATCGTGACACCAGGGGTCAGACCTGCCGGCAAGGGAGTCGACGATCATGCGAGGGCAACCACCCCGACACAGACGATCGCCGCAGGGGCTGATTACCTGGTCGTTGGCCGGCCGATCCGTGATGCAGTCGATCCCGCCGCTGCCGCTGCCGCCATTGTGGCCGAAATGCAAACGGCCTTTGATGCAAGAGGATAGGAGACATGATTCGTTAACCGTCGCGGATGGGAGGAAGTTAGGGCTGAAACCGTTCACGTTTCACGATTGGCGATTGATGGTTCACCTTTCACGTGAAAAGGTTTCGCGGGGTCGTTGGTTGCGGCGATGAGTCCCCCTTTGCTAAGATCCTCGTTCCCGATTGCTCTCGCATATGGTGGGTGTAGCTCAGTTGGTTAGAGCGCCGGATTGTGGATCCGGAGGTCGCGGGTTCGAAACCCGTCATCCACCCCATTGCTTGTTCTGATCCCTACCGGTATCCCCTCCCCCTACTCATTGATCCCACTGCCACAGCTATTCCAAACACATTCAGTTCTCACGTCTTTGCTTCCACTATCTGCTCGTTGCGGTTTCTCCGTTCGAGCTATCAGGTCCAGACAAGTCCTTCTATTTCTGCTTTCAAAGTCCCTTCTGCCCGCGTGATTTCTCCTAGGGAAAGGGGTAAGCTGTGGCGCACAATCTGTCTGCCGTTGTTGAGTCTTGGTCTGGTCTCCACGATGCGCATCTAATATTGTTCTGACGGAGTATTTGCGTTGCCTGGCATTTGCGATCCCTTACTTGCCCTATCGTCGATGCTGCTTGGCGGCGCGGCTGCCTACGTCATTCTCAGCATTGCCGAACGGATGCGTGCGACTGATCAAGAGCACCTTAAGTGGCGGTGGCTGTCTATCGGCGGGGTCGCCGCCGGTCTTGAAATATGGGCAATCCATTTCATCGGCAACCTGGCGTTCTGTCCGCCGGCTCCGGGCGCCGAGGACTATGCGCTCACTATCCTGTCCATTGTTTTCGCAGGAGCGGCGGGCACCGTGGCCGTGTATCTGATCGGGAGCCATGGCCAGAGCCAAACACAACTGGTCTTGGGCGGTCTGGCGATGGGTGTCTGCCTCAGCCTGACCCATTTCGCCAGCGTCACGTCGATACACCAGTCGCTCAGTCTCCAAACTCGCGTCCTTCCATTCGTGCTCTCGATCGGGGTAATTCTGGGGCTGGGGATTGTTGTCATCTTGCTCGGAGCGTGGAACATCTCGTATGGAGGCTGGAGGGTAACTGAAAAGGCCAGCGCGATGGGGTTGGCCCTTGCCGGTGCCCACTTCGCCGGGATGATCCCGGCGTACGGATCGATGGGCGTCACAATCAGTGCACCGCCGCCGGGGATCGAAGTTGATCTGCTCGCGATTGTCGCGGTGTCGCTCTCAACCCTCCTGGCTATTATCGACCGGCACGTGACGACGGCATCAGGTCTGGCCCGCGACGCACATGCGCTCATGGTCGAGGCCATCGAAAGCGTCCCGCAATGGTTTTCGCTCTTCGATGCGGACGACCGTCTGGTAATCTGTAATCGCAAGTATCGCGAAGTGGTATCCGGACCCGGTGCCCACGTGCGCACCGGCGACTCGTTCGAATCGATTATTCGCCGTATTGCGGAGCGGGGCGACATCCCCGCAGCAATCGGGAACGTCGAATCCTGGGTGCAAAGGCGCCTCGATATGCACCACAATCCCCAAGGGCCGTACATACAACACCAATCCAGTGGAGAGTGGATCCAGATTAATGAGCGGAGGACGAAAGACGGCGGGATCGTCGCCATTGCCACGGACATTACGGCCCTGAAGAATGCCGAACAGGCGGCCGAGGATGCCAAGGCGCGGTTGGCTGATTCATTGGCGCTGGTTGAGGCCGCGAAAGCCCGCATGCAGGAGGAACTGAATGTCGGCCGGGATATTCAGAGGAGTATGTTGCCGAGCGTGTTCCCGGCCTTCCCGGATCGGAAGGAGATGGAACTCTATGCCGTGCTCGAACCGGCCTTGGAGGTCGGGGGTGATCTCTACGATTTCTTTCTGGTCGACGACCATCGGCTGTGTTTTGTGATCGGCGATGTGTCGGGCAACGGGGTTCCCGCTGCGTTGTTCATGGCGATGACCAAAATCATGGTCAAGACCAGAGCGGCCTCGGATCCCTCGCCCGCCAGTATCGTCACCCATGTAAACGATGCGCTGAGTGCGGACAATGAGAGTTGCATGTTTGTCACGCTGTATCTGGGCATCTTGAATCTTCGCGACGGCACGCTTGTCACGACGAACGCGGGTCACAATCATCCCCTGTTGAAGCGACGGGATGGACGGTTTGAGTGGCTGACGGCCCAAGACGGACCCCTTGTCGGTCCCATGCCGGGCATTGCTTTCAAGGAAAGCACGATCCGATTGGCTCCGGGGGATGAGCTCTTCTTCTACACAGATGGAGTCACCGAAGCCGATAATGTCCGGCGCGAACTGTTCGGCAACGACCGGTTGAAAGCGGTCCTTGACCAATCCCGGGCGGGCTCGGTGGTCGATCGTATCGGTGAAGTCATGAACGCGGTGAAGACTTTTGCCGCCGGCGCCCCGCAGGCGGACGATATCACTATGTTGGGGCTGCGGTATCACGGCATTGCCCCGTCCGATATAGCGGCCGGGGTCTTTCGTCAAATGATGCCCAATCAGTTGACGGCCATTCCCGTCCTGCAGGAGGCCTTTGAACAGTATGTGGCGCAATGGGGAGGCGCCAGGCCGCTGATTCCCACGCTCAACATGGCGCTGGATGATCTGC
>MSXM01000042.1:0-151 GCA_002083565.1 Nitrospira sp. ST-bin4
GTTCGAACCCTGATATCCGCCTCGCCGAACAGGGCGATGCATTTGCCCAGTATCGCCTCGGTCGTTTTTACGCAAAGCAGGATGGGCTAGAGGCTCCGGAATCGGTGCATTGGTACAGGAAAGCCTTTGACGGGCTCCGACGCCTGGCAGA
>MSXM01000042.1:161-500 GCA_002083565.1 Nitrospira sp. ST-bin4
GGCAACGGAGAAGCGATGCACGTGCTGGGAGTCATGTATGCGTTTGGGCGCGGAGTACCGAAGGATAAAGACCAAGCCCGGCGCTGGCTGACGCAGGCCACTGAGCATGAGGTGACAGCGGCCCGCCACGTGCTTGTGAGTCTAGGAAACCGTCCAACCGCAACCGTCGTTCGCGACCCGCAGGCCTTTGCCTCTCATTGAGAGGAAACGCCAATCACATCGGCATCCGAGAGGAG
Organism: Nitrospira sp. ST-bin4; assembly: GCA_002083565.1. Classification (GTDB taxonomy): domain Bacteria; phylum Nitrospirota; class Nitrospiria; order Nitrospirales; family Nitrospiraceae; genus Nitrospira_D. The sequence goes on from MSXM01000042.1 coordinate 398, forward strand.
CGATGCGCAGCTAAATTCCGACCCGCTTCCGGATATCCTCCCGAATCGCAGCCTGATCTGCCTCAAACAACCCTTCGAGTTTCACAAATAAATTCGCCAACGG
>MSXM01000042.1:530-660 GCA_002083565.1 Nitrospira sp. ST-bin4
CGCCTCGCGGCTAACATCCCTTCGGCCTCGGCGATCCGGACTTTCCAATCGGCAATCGTTCGTGAAAGAATTTTATTGGTCATCAGCTGCTGACCGGGAGATCCCGTAGATGGACCCAGGAGCCGCGCTT
>MSXM01000042.1:697-1140 GCA_002083565.1 Nitrospira sp. ST-bin4
ACGCGCACGCCGTGCGGCGTCGACCAGGTCGAGCGCTGGATCGAATAGTCGTACGAAAAGACCGGCTCTCGCGGCTCGCGAAACGGACCGCTGACATCGGAAATGACTAATTTTCCATCCATCGATTGCATAATCAGCTCAATTCTTCTTAAGGAGATCGGTCCACGGTCATACTATAAGAGCTGGTGTCTTGAGAGAACAAGGGGATGTGTGCGGAAACCCATCGCCGTTATGACCAGCGCAGGGCCTTCCGTCACCGCTCCCCACCCGCATGCGTGAAACACTGGTCCTCCGCGCCTAAGATGAATCGATACACGACACCTGCCCCATTGGATACATCGGAGATTCTCAATGCAAACGAGTTCCTGCTGGAAAGTCTTCCATTGCGTGCGCTCCACGCAACCTCGTAAAATGTGCCACCTATCATGGATGCCGTCACCCGT
>MSXM01000042.1:1162-15943 GCA_002083565.1 Nitrospira sp. ST-bin4
AGTCCGTACAAGATCACGGCTATCGAGCCTGACACGCACGACACCAAGACCTTCCGGTTCGAACTGCCCGCCGACGCGACACTGGACATGCTGCCCGGCGACTTTCTGTATGTCCATGCGACGATCGACGGCAAATCGGTCAAGCGCGCCTACACACCTTCCTCGCTGCCCGGTGTAACCGGTTCTTTTGACCTCACCGTGAAACGCTATGCAACCGGTGTCGTCTCGAGGTATCTGCACGATCAGCGGATCGGCGATACGGTGCTGATAAGCGGACCGAACCAGGGCGGCCATTGGATGGATGGAATGGCCAAGCGAGTGGGATTCGTGGCGGGAGGCACCGGCATCACCCCGATGATTGCCATCATCCGCTGGATTCTCACCAAGCGAATCGATGCGGAACTCTTTCTGATTTTTGCCAATAAAACCGAAGCGGACATTATTCTGAGAGAGGAATGGAGCCGGGCTGTGCGGGAATACCCGAACTTCCACTGCCATCATGTGCTCGAACAACCGCCTTCTGGATGGCCGGAAGGGACAGGACGGGTCACGGTCGACATTCTTCGCCGGCATCTTCCGGCTCCCGGTTCCGACACCTGCATTTTCCTCTGCGGTCCCCCGCAGATGGTCGATGCTCTCGAGACGACGCTCAAAGAACTCGGCTATCCGGAACAGGCCATCATTCTCCCATAAAACATCCGCGATCGATCGGTGGTATTGGTGCACTATTCCTCAGTGTATACGGATCCGTACGAGGAGTTTTGCCTCACAACACCGTCGTCTTTTTCTCATTCCACCATTTCTAATCGCATGAATGCTCGTCTGGTTTCGTTTGGCATGCTCTTCGCTCTCACTGCCTAAACCACTTACGCCTTGATCAGCGTATCTTGACAGAGCCGGCACGAAAGGACTAATCCAGCGCGTATTCCGGTGCTTCTCGACGGAGGACGAGCGCCGCGTGCGCTTGCTCGAACCGAACTCACGACGGGAATGCCTGAACGGAGCATGACATCTCTATAGGCGATGCATACATCCGACAGGAATTCTCGCCCGCAGCCCAAGGGAGGTCATCATGCCAATCGGAGGTCTGTTGTCGCAGGCTACCAGCAAGGTGATCGGCAAGGCGGTCACCCACCGAATCCAACGGCTCGTTGAAACGATCCGAGCCAGCGGCGGCCAGCCGCTCGATCTGGTCCTCCCCGATGGCTCCCGCCTGAATTTCGGCCAGCGCCCTCAGGTTGTCATGGCAATACGCGATCCCGATTTGTTGCCCGCCCTGGCGCAGCCGACTCTCGGCTCGCTGGGCGAAGCCTTCGTCGATGGGCGCATCGATATTGACGGCGATATTATCGCCGTCATCGCAAGCGCCGAACGGCTGGCGGCTGAAGGCGGAGCGCCGGTCACGGCCCGAATCTCCGCGGTAACGGCGCATCACTCGCCGAAGCAGGATATCGACGACATCAAACATCACTACGACGTCGGCAACGGGTTCTATCGACTCTGGCTCGACGAACGCATGATTTATTCCTGTGCCTACTTCCAAACCGGCGATGAGACAATCCACACCGCGCAAGTTGCCAAACTCGACCACATCTGCCGCAAGCTGAGGCTCCAGCCCGGCGAACGGCTGCTCGATGTCGGGTGCGGCTGGGGCGGATTGATCCTGCATGCCGCGCAGCATTACGGCGTGACCGCCGTCGGCATTACGCTGTCTGATAACCAATGGGCCTACGCCGTCGAGCGGACCGCGGCGGCTGGAATGAACGGACGGGTCGAGGTGCTGAAGCTCGACTACCGGGACGCGCCGACGCAGTTCGGCGAGGCGTCGTTCGACAAGATTTCAAGCATCGGCATGTTCGAGCACGTCGGGCAGAAGAATCTCCCCGTCTACCTCGGTGTCGTCCGCCGATTGTTGCGTGACCGCGGACTCTTCCTGAACCATGGCATCACCTCGCCCGATGCCGACAGCCGGACCGTCGGGTCCGGTGTGAGCGAGTTCATGGATAAATACGTCTTCCCTCACACGGAGCTGCCGCATCTGCACCTGATCATACGCGGGATGGCCGCGCAGAATTTCGAGGTCTATGACGTCGAAAGCCTACGGCCGCACTATGCACGGACGCTTGCCCACTGGTCGCGCCGTCTGGAAGCGCAGCTCGACTCCGCGAGCAGCCTGGTCGGAGAACGCACATTGCGGGTCTGGCGCGCCTATCTGGCCGGCTCTTCGCTGGGATTCGAGCAGGGTTGGTTGAACGTCTATCAGATCTTAGCCAGCCGGCAGGAGGCCGCCGGCCCGACGGAGTTGCCGTTGACACGCGCGTGGATGTATCCCGCTATGGAACATCCACGCACATCCGGCCTTTCCTCGATGCCGGCCCGAACTGCGCACTTGCACTGACGGGTGTCGAAGAGGCGTCATCGCACGGCTGAGTCCGTGGCGCCGGCGATCGTTGAGATGCCGATCCGAGACGTTCAATGGGCTGGTTGGCCCGTGAGATAGCCCATGACTTTTCCGGCAGCAACCGCACCGTCGCGAATACAATCAGGAATACCCACGCCTCGATAGCCCGCGCCGGTCAGGACCAAGCCGGGATATCGACTGAGGGCCGCGTCGATTTGTACCAGACGGCTTAGATGCCCTAGCGTGTATTGCGGCATCGCCTTCCACCAGCGATTCACTTCGACATAACTCGGTTCCGCCGTGATTCTACACAGCGTTGAGAGTTCCGCACGGACTCGAGCAATCAACTCATCGTCGTCCGACTGAAGAATGGCTTCCCTCCCCACCCCGCCGACATAACAGCGAACCAACAGGCGATCCGACGGAGCGCGATGCGGCCATTTGAGGGAGGTCCAGGTAGCGGCAATCAAATCGCGCCCCTCTTTTCGAGGAACGATAAACCCAAATCCCTCGACAGCGCCCGCCACCTGGTTGGCCGGATAGGCCATCGCAATCGTGGCCGTCGAGGCATAGGGAATGGTCTCCAGCAACCCGCCGGCAATCGGCGTCAACGGGCGTAACAGTTCCGCCGACACATAGGCGGGCGTCGCCAGCACCAGGCTTTCTGCAGAGAGCGCCGATCCGTCCTGTAGAATCAGGTCGTACATCCAGCGACCCGGTTGGTGTGACCGTACTCGCATGGCATCGACCCGCCCCCCCAGCCGAAGCTCTGTGCCCTGCTGAGCCAATCGCGCCGTCAACGCCTCCACCAGGTCACTCAGCCCGTTTTTCAGGCTGACGAACATGGTGCGTGACGACCCGCTCGGCGGCATGGATGCCGCTTGCTTTTTGACAGCCATCATCCCACGGATGATACTGCCATACTCTTGTTCGAGCTCAACAAATCTGGGGAACGTGGCTTTCACACTCATCTGCTCGGCATCGCCGGCGTAGATCCCCGCCATGAGAGGCTCCAGCACGCGTTCGAACACTTGCGCGCCGAACCGCCTCCTAAAAAAAGAGGCCAACGACTCATCGCCCTCTGAGGAACCCCGCGGTAGAAGGACATCGCAGCCCATACGCGCCAGGCCTGTCCAACTCAGCAGCCCGCTGCGGAGAAACGGCCCCAATTCCTTCGGCACAAATGAAACTAATCCTTCAGGTAGTTCGTGAAGCTGCCCGCCACGCAATACAAATGCCTTTTTGCCCGTGACATTGGTATTGATCAGCTGCTCGCTCAGCCCCAGCTTCGCACAAAGCGCAAGACCGGCTGGTTTCTGGGAGAGGAAGGAATCGGGCCCGGCCTCGGTGACCAGATCGCCGACCCGGTGGGTCACGATCTTCCCGCCCCATGTCGTTCCGGATTCGAGGACGGTGCAGCGGATGGGCAGGCCGCTTGCCGCCGCCTGCTCCTGCAAGGCAAACGCGGTGGCAAGGCCGGAAATCCCGCCGCCGACGATGACCACTGTACGAGGTTGACTCACGACTGGAGACAGAGGGATGATTCGTGCGCAGCCACGATATCCAGCAGAGTTTCGACCAAGGCCGGCTGGTCGTTCAGCATGGCCATCCGTTCAAGCTGCATCCCTTGCGCGGCAGCCCGCTGCTTTAATTCGATATCGATATCGAAGAGTGTTTCCACATGGTCGCAGATAAATCCGATCGGCGCGACAAGCACATGCCGGTGCCCTTCCAGACCCAACGCGTCCAGCTTTGACTCCACAGTCGGGCCAAGCCACGGCTCGCTCGACCGCCCTTGGCTCTGATACGCAAACGTCGTCGGCTGCTGTCCCAATAACGCCCTCACGGCTTCAACGGTGCCTTTCACTTCTTCGGGATAGGGATCTTTCATCGCCACAATTCGTTCCGGCAAACTGTGCGCCGTAAACAACACCGGCACAGAGGCCCGCACGTCGGCCGGAAATTTCAAGAGCGCCTGCTTGATGCGCTCGACGATCGCCGCAATCAGTCCGGGATGGGTATGCCAGCTGCCGACATAACTGACCGGGACCGCGCTCTGAAAAGCCGCGCGCGCTTCTTCGACTTTTTTCCGGTAGGCGCCGGTGCTCAGTGAAGACTGCTGCGGCGCCATGCACATACCGATCACATGGTCCGGGTCTGCCTTCAGCAACTCGGCATAGGTCTCCTTGATAAACGGATGCCAATGCCGCAACCCGACATAGACACGGTATCGATCGGCCCCGGACTCGTTCAGCCGACGTTCCAGCGTCCTGGCCATGCTCTGAGTGATGCCGACAGCGGGCGACTTCCCGCCGGTCGCACGGTACCGCTCCCGAATCTCCGCCACGAGTTCAGGCGGCGTCGGCCGGCCTCCGCGCACATCAAGCAGAAAAGGCTCGACGTTCTCCAAACAATCCGGGCCACCCATGGCCATCAGCAGAATTGCGGTGGGACGTTGGGGAGCAGACATGAATTCACCAGAGCTGATGGCTGATAGCTAATGGCAGGACACAAAATTTCATCCGACGTCTTCCCGATCCCAACTATCAGCCATCCGCTATCGGCTATACGCTCTTGACCCTATCGCTGGCTGAGCTTATGCACCATATCGATCGTCGCGGCAACGTGATCGACCGGCGTTGTCGGCAGGATTCCGTGTCCAAGATTGAAGATATGACCCGCGCGCCCGCCGGCGCGCCGTAAAATATCCTCGACCCGGCGTTCGATTTCGTGAAGCGGAGCAAATAACACGAGGGGGTCCAGGTTCCCCTGCACAGCGCGATCGTGTCCGACCATCGCCCAGGCTTCATCAAGATGAACCCGCCAGTCGATCCCGATCACGTCGCCGCCTGCTTCTCGCATCTGTCCGAGAATGGCCGTCGTGCCGGTGCCGAAATGAATCAGCGGCACACCGTCATGCTTGAGTGCGTCAAAAATCTGCTGCACATGCGGCTTTACATATTCCGCGTAGTCGCCTGCCGAGAGACAGCCGACCCAGCTGTCAAAGAGTTGAATTGCCTGCGCCCCTGCCTTGATTTGCCGCTTGAGATAGCTGGTGATAACCCGTGCGAACTTGTCCATCAGCGCATGCCACGCAGTCGGATCTCCATACATCATCTGTTTCGTGTGCAAGTAATTGCGCGACCCGCCGCCCTCGATCGCATAGCTGGCCAGCGTGAACGGCGCGCCGGCAAACCCGATCAAGGGAACGCGCCCATTGAGCGCGCGCCGGGCCTGTCTGATCGCTTCGGCAACATATTCCAACTCATCGCCATCCACCACCTTGAGCCGGTCCACCGCCGCACGATCGCGGACCGGATTATGAATCACCGGACCTTCACCCTGAGCAAATTCCAGACTGATCCCCATGGGCTCCAACGGGAGGAGAATGTCGGCAAAAATGATGGCGGCATCCAGCGGAAACCGGTCGATCGGCTGGAGCGTGACCTGGGCCGCCAACTCGGGCGTCTTGCACATTTCAAGAATCGCGTGCTTGGCGCGCAACGTCCGATATTCGGCCATATAGCGCCCGGCTTGGCGCATGAACCACACCGGTGTACAGTCAACCGGCTCACGCCGGCAGGCTCTGAGGAAACGATCATTCATCATGAACGGCATTCTAGAGACGCGCGGGCAAGACTGTCAAATTTCGAGTGGCCGACCGTTTTGGCGAATGGCAAACTCCGACAAATGATAGACAGCCCTGCCTATTCCGGTAGAATGATGCTGGGCTCCGGATCATGCAGGAGAAGCCGGTTTCACTTTCTTTCGCGTTATGTGTATAATGAGCACCTATCATATAGCCGGACCATGCATCCTATACCGGTGCAGTGAGTCCTCCTCTGCGGCCTTCCTTCTTCTTCACCAAACAAGCGCCGCGAGACTATTCATCGAGACACCGGCGCGTTATTCCCTTGTGCACTGGATCGCCGATCTCAGACCCTGGAGGTAATCGAATGTCAGTCATGCAGTCTATGCCCCCGTCGACCCCCGGCCAAGACCGTTTCTACGCGCTCCTCCGCTGGTTCGATGCGTGGGCGGGTCTCGAGAATATGAAATTGGACGGCCCACCCAAGGTAGATTGGGTCCGCAGCATTCCCTTCATCGCGGTCCATCTCATGTGCTTTGGAGTCTTCTGGGTTGGATGGAGCTGGACCGCTGTTGCCGTGGCCGTTGCGTTTTATTTCGCCCGGATGTTCGTCATCACCGGTTGGTACCACCGGTATTTTTCACACCGCACATTCAAGACCTCCCGTACCGTCCAGTTCGCCTTTGCAATCTTCGGCGGCATGTGCGCGCAACGCGGCCCCATCTGGTGGGCCAGCCATCATCGCCATCACCATATCGCCTCCGATACGCCGGACGACGTGCACTCCCCGCGCCAGGGAGGATTTCTCTGGTCGCACATGGGCTGGATTATGTCGCAAACGCACTATGCGCCGCGGTTCAAGGGCATCACCGATTTCTTAAAGTTTCCGGAGCTGCGGTTTCTCGATCGTTTTGACGTCCTCATCCCGATCATCACCGGATTCGCCATGTTCGGGTTAGGCATGTTGCTGGAAGCCAAGGCTCCCGACCTCGGCACCAACGGACCCCAGATGCTGATTTGGGGGTTCTTTATCTCGACCGTCGCGCTCGCGCACGGCACGTTCACGATCAATTCGCTGTCGCATGTGTATGGATCGCAGCGCTATGAAACCGGCGACGACAGCCGCAACAATTTCTTCCTTGCCCTTATCACCATGGGCGAAGGCTGGCACAACAATCACCACTACTACCCCGCCTCTACCAGACAGGGATTCTATTGGTGGGAAATCGACATGACCTACTATGGCCTGAAGCTGCTGGAGCGGCTGGGACTCATCTGGGATATTCGGGATGTGCCTGAGTATGTGCGGGACGGCAAGAGCAAGCAAGACACGGATCTCGGCGCTCTTAAGCGGCCGCTTGAGATCAAAATTCCGGTTCCGGCCCAGACTGAGGAAATCCCGGCCTAAACACTCAGTTACACCCACTCTGTTTCATCATTGGCCGCCGGCCGTTCAGACGACTGAACGGCCGACCGGTCGCGTATCCTCCGGCTTTCCCCATCGATCTCTTCACGCTCCGCCGCCGGCACAATCCAGGCTTCGCCGGGATTGAGCTCAAACCGATAGTGATTGTTTCTCAGTGAGAACCATTCCACATAGGGATGCGGCGCGAGATTCGGATGTGGATCGAAGGAGATCAAATTGACCGTCCCGATCTGCGGATTCTCCATATCGCCGATCACCTGTGCAGCCATGTCCTCGTCTTCAAACCGGCTATTGCGAAACCGGATCACCTCGCCCGCGATATCTGCCTTGAAATTGCCTCGCAGATAAAAATCCACCGGTCCGATCGCGGCAAAGACGATGCGACCGACGACGGTCCCTTCAACTCGATTATCCAGAAACCCTTCATGGACCCAACGACCGTTTCCAAACTTTTGCGCCATGGTACTCCTTGCATCGGGAAGACTGAGATTCAGCTTACGGCTGAGCGAAGAATTGGACCTCTCTTCCCCTTCAGGACTTCATCCGATCAGTTTTAACCGTCTTCATCTGCTTGTGTCAGGCCGGCTGAACGGCTCCGGATGAAGGGGGTGGCAGCTGTGTCCGGCCTTCAAGCGCTCCGATGATCACCGCCGATAAAATCAGCGCGCTGCCGATCCACCCTTGGAGATCCAGCGTTTCTCCCAAAAAATACCACGAGAGCCAGGCGGCATAGGCCGGCTCTGAAGCAAAGACCAGCGCCACTTGTTGAGCCGGAACCACCTGTTGCACCCACATCTGCACCGCAAAGGCGCCGGTGGCTAATACACCGGTGACAAGCAGCCCGATCAGCAGCACCGCGGTCGGCGCAAACGCGCTCGCCGGAGCCTGTTCCCACCATGTGATGGGAACAAAGAGCAGCGTCATGGCGGCCATCTGCCAGGCCAACAGGGACGGCGCATCGAACGCGCGGGTGAACCGTTCCAGGCAAACAATGTGTCCTGCAAACGCCGCGGCACACCCCAGCGTCAGGAGATCGCCGATGTTCATGCCTGCGCTGGGCTTGACCAGCAACCACAGCCCGATCACAGCGATCGCCGTCGCAAGCAGCGAACGTCCATCGAAGCGCCTGAGAATCAACGGCACAAAAATCACATACAACGCCGTCAGAAAAGCGGAATTCGATGCGCTGGTGTACTGAAGACCGACGGTTTGAAGCGTGTAGCCGAGAAAGAGAAACACGGTGGTCACCCCGCTGGCCACCAACAACTCGCGACCGCGGACCAGCGGCCGCCTCATCAGCAGAAACCAGGTCCCGACGAGGACGGCGCCCAACAAAAATCTCAAAAATGTGAAGGAGAGTGGGGGGATTTGCTCAAGCGCTGCCTTGGTAGCGGGAAACGTGGCGCCCCAGATCAGGGTCGTCAGAAGTAGCGCAATGCGTGGCATAGAATAAACAGTGCTGAGTGCTGAGAAAAAATCGGATGACCTGCCTCAGCACCTTATACGGCTAGGGCTTGCACAGCGGGCACCGCCGCTGCTCGTTTGCCCCTGCCTGTTCCATCGCGCGAAGCGCCCGGTCCTTGTCCGGGTAATCGAACCAGCCTCCTTCCCAGAAATCACTGGAGGAAGAATTCGACGGCACTTCAGAGCACCGATCACGATGCAACGTCACCCGGTCAATTGAGCGCGCGATATGAACCCAGTAGGTCATGCGGAATCCGTGAGGCGTACGGGGTAAGGAGCGCCTGTCATCCGCCGACCCCTTACCCCTAACTCCTGACCCCTCACGTCTTTACGGAAGGAGCTGCCACTCGTCCTTTTCGATGAACACTTTGACGCCGGTCTGTAACTTTTTGACATCGTCCTTCTCGAAGAGTCGCATGTAGCGCTCGATTCGATCGTCGTCATCAATTCGTTCTTCTTGCATCATCCCGTTGTTGCCTTTGTATCGCCGGAGCAGCACTGCCATCGGAATCCTCCTGTCATGCTGGTAGTGAACACATACAACTGTGCTACAATAAACGCAACCTTGCAGGCCGGTCAAGGGTGTTCATCGACGTCCTGCAGCGAGACACAGTGCGTCGGCTATCGAACGGGAAAACACATGCCTCTCTATGAATATCGCTGTGAAGCCTGCTCCTCGCAATTTGAAGCGGCCCAGTCTATTCATGACCGGATCGAAGACACGGAATGCCCCTCGTGTCATGCCCGGCAGGCCACCAGACTCCTCTCTTCCTTTTCGTCCAAAGTCGTCGGCGATCATAAACCGGGATTTGCGGAGATCAAAGCCGCTGCCATGAATAACGAACGGATGGAACGATTCGCCAAACTACCGCCGTTGAACGCAAAACGGAATGTGCCGCCGCCGAACACCTCCTTCGATTCAAACGCTTCCACGGGGACAGACTCAGGTTCTGAGCGATAAGATGGGGTTGTCTCCGTTACCTGACCGCACTGAGCATTCCTGCTTGCCTCTTCCGTCGTCCGGAATGGCTATGAGCATCCTCCAACGGCTTACGGTACTGCTGGTTCTCGTCGGCCTGTTTCTGGCAAGCCCCGGCAACGCCTCCGAGATTGCCGGCAATCTTGTCATCGCCGGAAACGGGCCTGAGCAAGCCACCATGGAGGCCCTGGCCCGCGCCTTCGAAAAAGCGAATCCACGCGCCTACGTCGACCTGCTTTGGGACGACCATGCCAAACCGCTCGAACTGGTCCAGGCAGGCCAGGCTGACATCGCCGTGACAGGCGTCGAGCATCCGCCGCTGGCCGCCACACAGATCGGATGGGACGGCATCGGAATCTTGGTGCATCTGTCCAACTTCACCAAAGACGTAACCAGGCAGCAAGTCGCCGACATCTTTTCCGGCAAGGTCCACGATTGGGCTGAATTGGGCGGGCCCGACACCAGGATTGTCCTGATCGACCGGCCCCGCTCTCAAAACATCCGCGACGCCTTCGAGTCTCTATTGGGCATTACCGGGAAAATGTCCACTGCCTCCAAGACGATCGGCCCTGATGAGGAAGTCCTGAAAACAGTGGTTGGAACCATTCCACCGCTCTCGGCAGCAACCTATATTTCATTGAGCACCGGCCTATCCGCAGTCACCGGCGGCGTGGCCGTCCGTTTGCTGCCGGTGGACAAAGTGGAGCCTGAGGGTCCGACCGTCAAGGACGGTCGCTATAGCCTGCGTCGCCCGCTGTTGCTGCTCGCGAAGAAGGGACCTGCTCCCATGGTTGATGCCTTTGCGCGATTCGCCTTGTCGGCCCCGGGTCAATCGATTATCGGAGAAACCTATGTCCCGATGCCAAGCCAGTAGCCTTCTTTCAAAGGAGGTCCTCATGCATCCCCATCGACTGTCATCATGCATTCTCATCACATGCTCGCTCATGCTGATGCCATGCTTTGCGCCATCGCTGCATGCCGAAGCCGGCGCCATCGTCGACGGCGCCGGCTTCACGCTCTACGAAATGGAATCGATCCAGGGTTCGGACCAGTCGGTGATCGAGAAAGATCCTGTCTGCGATCGCAGCAAACGGCCCAAAATCCTGAGCGTGGAACCGGACGAAGCCAAGCCGGGCCAGAAAGTCATGATCAAAGGGGAAAACTTCGGCACGAAGGAATGTTTTCACGGCGTCGCATTCAGCGCCGCAGGCCCTGCAAAGATTGAGTATACGTTCGTGAACGAGACAACGATTGAAGCGACCGTTCCCGATCTCAAGCCAGGCATGTCATTCATCGACATCGTCGCCGGCGGCGGGAATGCCCGCTCCAAAGCCTTTCTCATACTGGCTCGATAACGAGCGTCAGGGTGCAGCAGCGGCAGGCGGCGCGTCCGATGCCGTGCCGTCCATGTAGCCCCAGACTCGCAGCAGATCAAGCGTCAGACTCGCGCCGTACGTCGGACCGTAGTCACGCTCCGCAAGCTTGCCCATACTATCGTTCCACGTTTCAAGCCGCAGCGGTCCGCCGGATAGGGCCAGCGACCAGGCGAACATTTCCTGGCTCTGCCCCAATGTATTAACGAAGATCCCCGAGTCCCACATGACGGCAAACTCGACTTCCCACGTGGGGATCGTTTCGCCCTTGCTATTCCTACGGTACTGGCCGAATGCGATCGCGGGCTGCACGAGTCCTGCGGTCTGCCTCACGGCATGAAGAACGGCCCCGTTGTCCTGATAGCTGATCCGTCCCAAGGTGGACGCCCGGACACTCACATCCCCCCAGTCTCCAGAATAGAAGGTCGGTGAAATCTGCAATCGCCTGATACCGGCCCGGAGAAACCCCTGCTGATAGATCGTTCCGACGGAAAACCCACCGCCCACAAACATCACCTTGGGCTGAAAGAGCGGAAACCACCGCGTCACAGACCCATCGATCATCACATCGGTCTCCTTACGAGGAGCCACCGTGGGAACCGACGGCAACTGCCGCAGTTGGTGAATGACTTCGTTCTGGAAAAATTGACTGGGCTCATCACTCGTTGGGCTGACCCCGGTGGTAAGATTCGTGCTCCAGCCCTCAAAAATCCCGCCCCAATGCTGGGTCCAACTCAGCGTGATGAGGTTGAACCCCAGCGTATTCCCCACCGTGGAATCATACCTATTTCCCAAGCCATCGATAGGCGTGAAGCGGTTGAGCGTAAGTCCCGTGGTTACCGTGGAATACTGATCGGGAAACGCCGTGCCGCCCCAGTGAACGGAGGGCGCAGGGGATTCGCTCCAGGCCGGCGAAGAGAACAGCCCAATGACCGGAAAAACTGAGAGGATCAACATGAATCCTCTCGTCACCCAGTGGCGACACATCTCAGAAGTATGACGTCTGTGAACAGGCACATGCTCGTCGGCTTGTCCACACTGATGCGCCGCTGCTGCAAGCGATATCTTTGTCATAGGAAAAGACTGCTCCTTACATCAACATCGGTTGCCGGTCAGACACCGATACGTCATGGAGAAATTCTGCGTGACACTGCACCGAAAATCAGGGGCATTCTACAACACAGGACCGGATGTGGCGAGAAAACTATCTGATGGCAGACATCGAGCAGAAGCACTCACTGGGAGCAATTGGAGGAAAGGCATGCTGACCACCGGAAATGTTCCCGAAAGACTCCTCGTACACTTTACTTTTCTCAATGAAATAACGGTGTGTAGTCAAGAGTCAGAGAACTTCAGTGGTGAATTGACGGTTGTACGTTGTTCGGAGCGAATGCCCCGCCTTCGGCGAGGCTTTCCGCGTGACGCGTTCCCGATGCCATTTGACTACTGACGATTGACCTCCTCCCGCTGAATGCACTCGACCTGCCCAAGACCTCTCGACACCGCGAATCGCCTCTCCCCTCCCTCGACACCACTCCTGCTCCTATGTTAGCGTACGCGCTCATTTTTCCTGGTCTGCTGGGAACTGTATGTTCAAAAAAATCCTGGTCGCCAATCGCGGTGAAATCGCCATGCGCATCATCCGCGCATGCCGCGAATTGAATATCGCCACGGCTGCCATCTACTCCGAAGCCGACTCGACCGGCATCTACGTCAAGAAGGCCGACGAAGCCTATCTGGTCGGTCCCGGCCCCGTGAAGGGCTTCTTAGACAGCAAGCAGATCGTGGACCTGGCCGTCCGTATCGGTGCCGACGCCATCCACCCCGGTTATGGATTTCTTTCGGAAAACGCGGAGTTCGCCGAACTCTGCCACGCATCGGGCGTGACGTTCATCGGCCCGTCTCCCCATGCCATTACACTGATGGGCAGCAAGGTCAGGGCGCGCGAGCTCGCCGAGTCCGCCGGTGTGCCGATCGTTCCCGGAACGGACGGCGCCATCACCGACGTGAAAGACGCGCTCGCCTTCGCCAAGAAGGCCGGATACCCGGTCATGATCAAGGCCAGCGCCGGGGGCGGCGGACGCGGTCTCCGCGTCGTCCGATCCGATGCCGAATTGCGCGACAACATGGAAGGCGCCTCGCGGGAAGCCCAGGCCTCCTTCGGCGACGGCAGCGTCTTCATCGAAAAATATATCGAACGGCCGCACCATATCGAATTCCAGATTCTGGGAGACCGCCACGGCCATATCATCCATCTCGGTGAACGCGATTGTTCGATCCAGCGCCGGCACCAGAAGCTCATCGAAATCGCTCCGTCGCTGATCCTGACCCCGGAGCTGCGGGCGGAGATGGGCAACGCCGCCATCACCATCGCCCAGGCCGTGCGCTACGACAACGCGGGAACCGTCGAGTTTCTCCTCGATCAGGACGGACAGTTCTACTTCATCGAAATGAATCCGCGCCTCCAGGTCGAGCATACGGTCACCGAGCAGATTACGGCCATCGATATCGTGCGCAATCAGATCTCGATCGCGGCGGGCAAGCCGCTCGACATCCAACAGAAGGATGTCATCCTGCAAGGCCACGCGATCCAATGCCGGATCAATGCGGAAGACCCGAAGAACAATTTCATGCCCTGCACCGGAACCGTTACGGCCTATCTCTCTCCCGGCGGCATCGGCGTCCGTATCGACGGCGCGGTCTATAAGGATTACACGATCCCGCCTTATTATGACGCCCTCTTGGCCAAACTGACTGTGCGCGGGCGGACGTGGGAAGAGACCGTAAGCCGCATGCGGCGCTCGCTCGAAGAGTACGTGCTTCGAGGGGTCAAAACGACGATTCCCTTCATGAAATCGATCATGCAGGAACCGGATTTTATGGCCGGGCGGTTCGACACGTCCTATCTGGACACCCATCCGGATCTCTATCGGTACCATGAATTCGAACAGCCGGAAGATTTGGTTCTGGCGCTTTCTGCCGCGATTGCGGCCTACGAAGGGCTCTAGTCGGACAGCCCTACCACGAACTCACACGAGGCATATCGACCACCATGGCAACACAACGGCCATCGAGAAATAAACAGACGGCGAAGAAACCCGCCTCTCCGCCCGCCGTCAAAACAGCGAAAGTCCGGAAGGGGCGCCCGGACGAGTTCACGATCCAACCCGCAGCCGGCAAACCGCTGCTGATCACGGATGTCGCGCTTCGCGACGGGCACCAGTCGCTATTGGCCACACGCATGCGCACGGAAGACATGCTGCCCATCGCGCAGAAACTCGACGCCATCGGCTATTGGTCGCTCGAAGTGTGGGGCGGCGCGACGTTCGATACCTGCCTGCGGTTTTTGAAAGAGGATCCCTGGGAACGGCTTCGCGCGCTCCGGGCCGCAATGCCCAACACCAAGCTTCAAATGCTGCTCCGGGGGCAAAACCTGGTGGGCTACCGGCACTATGCCGACGACGTGCTGGAACGGTTCATCGAACGGTCGGCCGCGAACGGCATCGATGTCTTCCGCATCTTCGATGCGCTCAACGACGTGCGCAATCT